>NZ_JAVRHI010000529.1:0-3126 GCF_034105845.1 Streptomyces sp. CRN 30
CGGGCGCCCGGACCCTCGCCGTACCGGCCGACCGCGCCGCCGCCGTGGCCGCCGTCCCGCCGGACGCCTCCTTCGCCGGGCTCGCCGCCTTCGCCACCGCCGGCCGCGAGCTGAGCACGCCTCCGGTCTCCGGAGACCTCGCCGACCCCGCGGGCCGGGACACGACCACCGGTGGCCAGACCACCGAGCACCGCACTGAAGGAAGCGACTAGTCCACATGACGCACCAGGGAACCGACGTGAGCTGGGCGCTCCGCGACCTTGTGGAGAGCATCCAGGAGATCCGTTTCGCCCTCGTGGCCTCCAGCGACGGCAAGGCCATCACCTCCTACGGCGCCGAAGACCCCGACGACGTGGACCGCTTCGCGGCCGTGGTGGCCGGCCTGCAGGCCCTCGCCCAGCCGGTCGCCGAGCAGTTCCCGAGCCACGCGGGACAGCTCAGGCTGGCCATGATCGAGGTGGACGGCGGCCATCTCTTCGTCGTCCGGGCCGGTGTGGAGACCTACCTCGGCGTGCTCGCCCGGGAGGGCCTCGACCAGGGCCTGCTCGGCCACCAGATGAGGGACCTCGCCCGGAGGATGGGCGAACTGCTCGGCACCACCCCGCGCCTGGAGGAGCACTCTGGATGAGTGCTCCCCGCAGGCCGACCGATCCGTCCGGTCTTGAGCGCTACTACGTCCTCACCGGGGGACGCAGCCGGCCGGACGGTTCGGCGTCGAGCCTCGACGTGGCGACTCTGATCGTCGCCCGAGCCGCCCCTTCCGCGGGCATGCAGCACGAGCACGAGGAGATTCTCCGGCGCTGCCGCGACCCGCTGTCGGTGGCCGAGCTCGGCGCCCATCTCCACCTGCCGTTCAACATTCTCGCGGTGCTGCTCTCGGACCTGCTCGACGCAGGCCGGATCGAAGCCCGTGACCCCATCCCGGTGCACGACGCCGGTCGCGGGCCCGACCTCGCGCTCCTTGAGGAGGTACTCAGTGGACTTCAAAGGCTTTGATCACGCCGGGGCACCCGGGCGGCCCGGCGGCACCGGCCGGGGCGACACCCGCTCGGTCAAGGTGATGATCGCCGGAGGGTTCGGCACCGGCAAGACCACCATGGTCCGCTCGGTCAGCGACATCAAGCCGCTGACCACCGAGGAGACCCTCACCCAGGCCAGCGTCGACGTCGACCACCTGATCGGGGTCGCCGACAAGACGCAGACCACCGTCAGCCTGGACTTCGGCAAGATCAGCCTCAACGACACGCTGATGCTGTACCTGTTCGGCACGCCGGGCCAGGAACGCTTCTGGTTCCTGTGGAACGGCCTGTTCAAGGGCGCGCTCGGCGCGATCGTGCTGGTGGACACCCGACGGCTGGCGTCCAGCTTCCGCGCCATCGAGGAGATGGAACGGCAGCGGGTGCCCTTCGTCATCGCCCTCAACGTCTTCCCCGACTCCCAGGACTTCCCGGTCGACGAGATCCGCGACGCCCTGGACATTCCGGCGAACACCCCGGTCGTCACCTTCGACGCCCGCGACCGCGCCTCCAGCCGCGATGTGCTGGTCACTCTCATCCGTCACCTGCAGGAACGCTCCGCCGTCGCCCTGGAGAGCCGATGAACGACCCCATGCCCCCCGGCACCGGCCGGTGCCCCGTCGCCCACGGCGAGGGCGTCACCCGCCTGTACGGCCCGGATGCGGCGACCGACCCGCAGCGCATCTACGCGCGGCTGCGCGAGGAACACGGCTCCGTCGCGCCGGTGCTGCTGGAGGGCGACGTGCCCGCGTGGCTGGTGCTCGGCTACCGCGAGAACCGGCGGGTGCTCGACAACCCGCTCCAGTTCAGCCGCGACTCGCGCATCTGGCGGGACTTCCTGGACGGCCACGTCGACACCGCCTCCCCGCTGATGCAGATGGTGGGGTGGCGGCCCGACTGCGTCTCCCAGGACGGCGAACCGCACCGCAGGCTGCGCGGCGCGGTCACCGACAACCTCTACGCAGTCGCCGGGCGCGGCATCCGCCGGCACGCCACGCACCACGCGGCCCGGCTGGTCGACGCGTTCGCCGGCACGGGCCGCGCGGACCTCGTGACGGACTTCGCCGACTATCTGCCGATGCTGGTGCTCACCCGCGTCTTCGGTCTGGCCGAGGGGGAGGGGCGCAGCCTCGCCGAGTCCGCGAACCTCGTTCTCAAGGGTGGTGCGGACGCCCTCGAACACAACGACCGCATCATGGCGATCCTCGGTGAACTCACCGCCCGCAAGCGCAAGGAGCCGGGTACCGACTTCACCACCGGCCTCATCGAGCACCCCGCCGGACTCGACGACGACGAGATCGTCAACCACCTCCGGCTGGTGCTGATCACCGGCTCCACCATGACCAGCAACCTGCTGGCGCGGTCGCTGCAGATGGTCCTCACCGACCCGGCGTGGCTCACGGGGCTGGTGAGCGGCCAGGTGAACCTCTCCGCCGTGGTGGAGGAGGTCATGTGGAACACGCCGCCGCTGGCGGTGCTGCCGGGCCGGTTCGCCACCGCCGACCAGGAGTTGGGCGGCTGCCCCGTCAAGGAGGGCGACCTGCTGGTGCTGGGCCTGGCCGCGGGCAACCACGACCCCGAGGTACGGCCCGACGACGACGTCTCCGTCCAGGGCAACCAGTCCCATCTGGCGTTCAGCGCGGGTCCGCACGAATGCCCGGCGCAGAACCTCGGCCAGGCCATCATCGAGACGGCCGTCGACGTGCTGCTGCACCGGCTGCCGGGCCTGCGGCTGGCCGTCCCCCCGGAGGAACTCAGCTCTACCGCCTCCACCTGGGAGTCCCGCCTGGACAGCCTCCCGGTCGAGTTCACGCCCTGACCCGGCCACGGTCGAGGTCACGCCCCTGAGCCCACGACGCCGTGACCGGGCGTCGCGTTCCTGTCCCGCGCCGTGCCGAGCCTTACCGTCCGGTCCGGCGCCGTGACCGGGCCTTGCCGTTCTGTCCCGCGCGGGAGGGCGGGCCCGGCCCCGTCACGTGGCTCGCGTGACGGGGCCGTTCCCGTCGCCTGCGCCGCGCTGCCGGGACAGGCCGGGCGCCTCGCCCGCGCAGCCCCACCGTTCCCGTCCCCACCGCGCCGCGAGCCGACCCGGTCACCGGGCCCGGCGTCG
>NZ_JAVRHI010000530.1:0-14857 GCF_034105845.1 Streptomyces sp. CRN 30
CCCGGGGCGGCGGACGGGGTGGCGGACGGGGCGGGCGTGGCGACGCCGATGCCCGTGGGCGCGTCCGGCGACACGGGCGCGGCCGGTCCGGAGGACGCCGGTACCGGCGGAGCGGGCACGGTGGGCGGGGCGGCCACCACGGTGGGCGGGGCGGCCGCGGTGTCCGGGGTGGACGCCATGGCGATGATCCGCTGGTAGGCCGGATGGCTCACGATGTCGGTCTCGCTGTCGCAGAGCTCCACGATGCGCTGCGGTCCGGGACGCCGCGCCGGGTCCTTGTGCCCGCAGAGCGCGATCAACTCGGCCATCCCGGCGTCGACCCCGGCGAGGTCCATCTCCTCGTGCACGGTGCGGTACGAGACGGTCGCCAGGGAGCCGTGGCCGTACGGGGGACGGCCGGTGAGGCAGTAGGCCATGGTGACGCCGAGCGCGAACACGTCGGACGGCGGTCCGGCCTCGCTCCGGGTGAGGGTCTCCGGGGCCATGTACCCGGGGGTGCCGATGGCGGTGCCCACCTGCGTGATGTTCGCCATCTCGTCGCTGCGGGCGATCCCGAAGTCGATGAGCTGGGGTCCGGTGGCCGACAGGATGACGTTCTGCGGCTTGATGTCGCGGTGCAGCACCCCGTGCACGTGGACGTCGGCGAGCCCTTCGGCCAGCGCGGCCAGCACGGCACGGCCCAGGTCGACGGGGAAGGGGCCCGACGCCTCGACCGCGTCGGCCAGGGTCGGCCCGGGCACGTACTCGGTCGCCATCCAGAACGGCGGGGTGTCCACCTCGGCGTCGATCAGCGCCGCCGTGAACGCGTTGCGGACGGTGCCCAGCGTCTCCACCTCGCGGCGGAAGCGCTGCAGCGCCGCGGGGTCGTCCTGGAGGTGGGCGTTGATGACCTTGACCGCGGCGGGTCGCCCTCCGGGGGTCCGGCCGAGGTAGACGCTCCCCATGCCGCCGGATCCGAGCCGGCCGACCAAGCGGTAGCGGCCCATGTTCGTCGGGTCGGAATTCTGCAGCGGGTACACCTAACACGCCCTCCAGGCAGTCGAGACTCAGGCGTCCGTGGTGACGGGTCTCGTGTCCGGGACCCGTCGCTCCAGCTGACGGTTCCGGTGTGCCGACGTGGGTTCCTTCGGTCCGCCCCGAGCACGAACAATACCGCGCCGGCTCTCCAACGCCCGTGGGGAGGCTCCCAGTTGGGAGCGCGTACGGGCGACGGCGCCGGGTGTCATCCCGTGCGCACCGTGCGTGCGCGTGATTCATACGATCATGGGGGCGTGCGCCGGCCCCGGGGGGTACGCCGAACCGAACGGTGCACGATTGCATAAAAGTGCAGCGATACGTATAGTCATGCCTTCCAGGAGGAGGATTTCATGGCGGTACGAGCAGCGGTGGCGGGAGCGAGCGGATACGCGGGCGGGGAACTGCTGCGTCTGCTGCTCACCCACCCCGGGATCGAGATCGGCGCCCTGACCGGCGACTCCAACGCCGGCCGGCGCCTCGGCGCGCTGCAGCCGCACCTGCTGCCGCTGGCCGACCGGGTACTCCAGGAGACCACGGCCGAGGTGCTCGCCGGGCACGACGTCGTCTTCCTGGCCCTGCCGCACGGGCAGTCCGCCGCCGTCGCCGAGCAGCTCGGCCCGGACGTGCTCGTGGTCGACATGGGCGCCGACTTCCGGCTCCAGGACGCCGCCGCCTGGGAGAAGTTCTACGGTTCCGCGCACGCCGGGACCTGGCCCTACGGCCTCCCCGAACTGCCGGGTGCCCGCGCCGCGCTGGAGGGGTCCAAGCGCATCGCGGTGCCCGGTTGCTACCCGACGGCCGTCTCGCTGGCCCTCTTCCCCGCGTACGCGGCGGGCCTGGCGGAGAACGAGGCCGTGATCGTCGCCGCGTCCGGGACCTCCGGCGCCGGCAAGGCACCCAAGCCGCACCTGCTCGGCAGCGAGGTCATGGGCTCCATGTCGCCGTACGGCGTCGGCGGCGGCCACCGGCACACGCCCGAGATCATCCAGAACCTCGGCGCCGCCGCCGGTGAGCCCGTCACCGTCTCCTTCACCCCGACCCTCGCGCCGATGCCCCGCGGCATCCTCGCCACCTGCAGCGCGAAGGCGCGGCCCGGCGTCACCGCCGAGGCCGTGCGCGCCGCGTACGAGAAGGCCTTCGCGGACGAGCCCTTCGTGCACCTGCTGCCCGAGGGACAGTGGCCCGCCACCGCGTCCGTCCAGGGTTCGAACGCCGTTCAGGTGCAGGTCGCCTACGACGAGGCCGCGCACCGCATCATCGCGATCAGCGCCATCGACAACCTGACCAAGGGCACCGCCGGCGGTGCCGTCCAGAGCATGAACCTGGCCCTGGGTCTCGACGAGACCACCGGGCTCTCCACGATCGGAGTCGCACCGTGAGCGTCACGGCAGCCAAGGGATTCACGGCGGCGGGCATCGCCGCCGGGATCAAGGAGAACGGCAACCCCGACCTGGCCCTCGTGGTCAACAACGGGCCCCGCCGCGCCGCCGCGGGCGTCTTCACCTCCAACCGCGTGAAGGCCGCGCCCGTCCTGTGGTCCGAGCAGGTCCTCAGGAGCGGCCAGGTCTCCGCCGTCGTCCTCAACTCCGGCGGCGCCAACGCCTGTACGGGTCCGCAGGGCTTCCAGGACACCCACGCCACCGCCGAGAAGGTCGCCGACGTGCTGGGGCGGGGCGCCGTCGAGGTCGCCGTGTGCTCCACCGGCCTCATCGGTGTGCTGCTGCCGATGGACAAGCTGCTCCCCGGCGTCGAGACGGCCGCGGACCAGCTCTCCGAGCACGGCGGCGAGAAGGCCGCCATCGCGATCAAGACGACCGACACCGTGCACAAGACGTCGGTGGTCACCAGGGGCGGCTGGACCGTCGGGGGCATGGCCAAGGGTGCGGGCATGCTCGCCCCCGGCCTCGCCACCATGCTCGTGGTCCTCACCACCGACGCCGACCTCGACGGCGAGGTGCTCGACAAGGCGCTGCGCGACGCGACGAAGGTCACCTTCGACCGCGTCGACTCCGACGGCTGCATGTCCACCAACGACACCGTGCTGCTCCTCGCCTCGGGCTCGTCCGGGGTCACCCCGGAGTACGCGGAGTTCGCCGAGGCCGTCCGCGCCGTCTGCGACGACCTCGGGCAGCAGCTCATCCGGGACGCCGAGGGCGCCAGCAAGGACATCAAGGTCGAGGTGGTGGGCGCCGCGAGCGAGGAGGACGCCGTCGAGGTCGGCCGCTCCATCGCCCGCAACAACCTCCTCAAGTGCGCCATCCACGGCGAGGACCCCAACTGGGGCCGGGTACTCTCCGCGATCGGCACGACGTCCGCCGCCTTCGAGCCGGACCGGCTCAACGTCGCCATCAACGGCGTCTGGGTCTGCAAGAACGGCTCCGTGGGCGAGGACCGGGAGCTGGTGGACATGCGGTACCGCGAGGTCCACATCGTCGCCGACCTCGCCGCCGGGTCCGAGACCGCCACCATCTGGACCAACGACCTCACCGCCGACTACGTCCACGAGAACAGCGCCTACAGCTCATGAGCGACGGAACGACCGGCACGACGGCCGGAACGACGCGTAAGCACACCGCCCTCCCCAAAGCCCGCATCCTCATCGAAGCCCTCCCCTGGCTCACCCGCCACCACGGCAAGACCGTCGTCATCAAGTTCGGCGGGAACGCCATGGTGAACGAGGAGCTGAAGGCCGCCTTCGCACAGGACGTCGTCTTCCTGCGGCACGCCGGCCTCAAGCCCGTCGTCGTGCACGGCGGCGGGCCGCAGATCAGCGCAGCCCTCGACCGGCACGGCATCGTCAGCGAGTTCAAGGCGGGCCTCAGAGTCACCTCCGAGGACGCCATGGACGTCGTACGGATGGTCCTCGCCGGGCAGGTGCAGCGCGAACTGGTCGGGCTGCTCAACCAGCACGGCCCGTTCGCCGTCGGTCTGACCGGCGAGGACGCGCACACCATCACCGCCACCAAGCACACGCCCGAGATCGACGGCGAGTCCGTCGACATCGGGCGGGTGGGCGAGATCACCGCGATCGACACGGGCGCGATCGAGGCCCTGCTCGCCGACGGCCGCATCCCGGTCGTCTCCTCCATCGCCCGCAGTCAGGACGACGGTGATCTGGGGCATGTCTACAACGTCAATGCTGATACGGCGGCTGCGGCACTCGCTGCGGCACTGGGTGCCGAAACGCTGATGGTCCTCACGGACGTCGAGGGCCTCTACGAGGACTGGCCGCACTCCGACGAGGTGATCAGCCGCCTCACCGCCACCGAGCTGGAGAAGCTGCTGCCGGAGCTGTCCGCCGGCATGGTGCCGAAGATGGAGGGCTGCCTGCACGCCGTGCAGAACGGCGTCACCACCGCCCGGGTCATCGACGGCCGGGTCCAGCACTCGATCCTGCTGGAGATCTTCACCGACGAGGGCATCGGCACGATGGTCGTGCCCGACGCGCCGGGCGACGAGCAAGAGGGGAACGCCGCATGACCGACACCGTGACGAACGCCGAGCTGACCGCCCGCTGGCAGGGCGCGCTCATGAACAACTACGGCACCCCGCGGCTGCCCCTCGTCCGGGGCGAGGGCACCAAGGTGTGGGACGCCGACGGCACCGAGTACCTCGACCTCGTCGGCGGCATCGCGGTCAACGCCCTCGGCCACGCCCATCCGGCGGTCGTCGAGGCCGTGAGCCGGCAGATCGCGTCCCTCGGCCACGTCTCCAACCTGTTCGTCGCCGAGCCGCCCGTCGCGCTCGCCGAACGGCTCCTGGGGCTCTTCGGCCGCGACGGCAAGGTCTTCTTCTGCAACTCCGGCGCCGAGGCCAACGAGGGCGCCTTCAAGATCGGCCGGCTGACCGGGCGGACGCACATGGTCGCCACCCAGGGCGGCTTCCACGGGCGGACGATGGGCGCCCTGGCGCTCACCGGCCAGCCCGGCAAGCAGGAGCCGTTCCTGCCGCTGCCCGGCGACGTCACCCACGTCCCGTACGGGGACGCGCAGGCGCTGGCCGCCGCGGTCACCGAGGAGACCGCCCTCGTGATCATCGAGCCGGTCCAGGGCGAGAACGGTGTCGTCGTCCCGCCCCCCGGCTACCTCAAGGCGGCCCGCGCCATCACCGCGGCCACCGGCTCGCTGCTCGTCCTGGACGAGGTGCAGACCGGCGTCGGCCGCACCGGCCACTGGTTCGAGTACCAGGCCCACGAGGGCGTCCTGCCGGATGTCGTCACCCTCGCCAAGGGACTCGGCGGCGGACTGCCGCTCGGCGCGACCGTCGCCTTCGGACGGGCCGCGGAGCTGATGGGACCCGGCCACCACGGCACCACCTTCGGCGGGAACCCCGTCGCGTGCGCCGCCGGCCTCGCCGTCCTCGACACGATCCAGGCCGAAGGACTGCTGGACGATGTGAAGCGGCAGAGCGAGCGCCTCCGCGACGGGATCGAGTCACTCGGCCACCCGCTGGTCGGCCACGTCCGCGGTGCGGGCCTCCTGCTGGGTATCGTGCTCACCGAGCCGCTCGCGCCCCGCGCGCAGCAGGCGGCTCAGGACGCCGGAATCCTGGTGAACGCGCCCGCCCCCGATGTCGTACGGCTCATGCCGCCGCTGACCATCGGCGACGCAGAGGTGGACGCCTTCCTCCGGGCGCTCCCCGGCATCCTCGACGCCAGCCGTGGGGACGGACGATCCGGAGAATGAGACGACGATGAGTCAGGCGCAGGACCACGACCACGGGCAGGCGGGAGCCGCCGTGCCGCAGACCCGCACCGCACGCCACCGCCGGATCGTGGACATCCTCAACCGGCAGCCGGTGCGCTCGCAGAGCCAGTTGGCGAAGCTCCTCGCCGACGACGGGCTGAGCGTCACCCAGGCGACGCTCTCCCGGGACCTGGACGAGCTGAACGCGGTGAAGATCCGCAACACCGACGGCGACCTCATCTACGCGGTGCCGAGCGAGGGCGGTTTCCGCACCCCGCGCGCACCGCTCGGCGGGTCGGCGAAGGAGGAGCGGATGCGCCGGCTCTCCCAGGAGCTGCTGATCTCCGCCGAGGCCTCCGCCAACCTCGTGGTCCTGCGTACCCCGCCGGGTGCCGCGCAGTTCCTCGCCTCCGCCATCGACCAGGCCGAACTGCACGACATCCTCGGCACCATCGCGGGCGACGACACGCTGCTGCTGATCAGCCGCGCGCCGGACGGCGGGCAGGCGCTGGCGGACCACCTGCTGCGGCTGGCGCAGAACGGCACCTGACGGTCGTACGGGTCCGGCGGGGCTCAGCCGAGGCGGTCGGCGAGCCCGCCGGTGCAGCGGACCTCGTTGCCTCCCGTGATGAGCAGCGCCTCCGTCTCCGGCAGTGACTCCAGCCAGCGCAGCGCCTGCCGCGAGCCCATCGCGAACGCGGCCGTCGCCCAGGCGTCCGCCCAGGTCAGCCGCGGTGCCACGACGGTCACGGCGACCAGGTCGGTGACCGCGGACCTCCCCGTGCGCGGGTCGACGACGTGCGCGCCGCGCTCGGCGGTGCCGGACGTCGCCACCGACAGCCGTTCGGTGCCGGCGGCGGAGACCACGGCGGCCAGCGCGCCCGGCCGCAGCGGGTCGGACACCCCGACCCGCCAGGGCCGCTCCGGCCCCGGCACCCCGTACAGCTGCACGTCGCCGCCGCCGTTCACACTCACCCCGCTCGCGCCCGCCGCGGCCAGCCGCAGCATGGCCCGCTCGGTGGCCCAGCCCTTCACGATGCCGGTCGGGTCGAGGGAACCCTCGTAGGTGGCGCTGAACCAGCCCCCGCTCAGCCGCTGCGCCTCGGCGCACAGCTCCAGCACCTCCGCGACCTGCGGATCGCACTCCCCGACGGTCAGCTCGCCGCGGGCGAGCCGGGAGACCTGACTGTCCTCGCGGTAGGTGCTGAACACGGCGTCCACGGCGTGCAGCGAGGCCACGGCCTCGTCGAGCGCGGTCCGCACCGCCTCCGTACCGCCGCCCCGGACGTCGAAGGAGAAGACCGTGCCCATCACCTCCTCGACATGACACACCCGGGGCGGCGCGGGCGTCCCGGCGGGCTCAGCCACCGGCGCCGTCCAGGGCCGACTGGAGCGACTTCCGGTATCCCTCGCTGGTGTAGGTCGCACCGGAGACGGCATCGATGTCAGCACTCCCCGCGGTGACGGCGTTCTGGTTGAGCCGGGGTACGGCGGTGTCGCTGACCTGGGTGCTGCGGCCGCCGCTGGGTGCCTGGACGGCCTCGGCCCGGGTGATCCTGCCGCTGCCGTCGACGGTGACGCGCACCTGGACGGGGCCGTACTCGGTCTG
Source organism: Streptomyces sp. CRN 30 (assembly GCF_034105845.1). Lineage (NCBI taxonomy): Bacteria > Bacillati > Actinomycetota > Actinomycetes > Kitasatosporales > Streptomycetaceae > Streptomyces > Streptomyces sp. CRN 30. Next base: position 7,312 of record NZ_JAVRHI010000530.1, read on the forward strand.
CACGGCCTCGCCCTGGAGGGTCTGGCTCTCACCGCCGCCGTCGGGTGCGGCGGGGGCCTGCGCGCCTTCCTGGGCGCCGCCGGCCCGGTCGAGGGCGGACTGCAGGGACTTCTTGTAGCCCTCGCTGGTGTAGGTCGCGCCGGACACGGTGTCGATGTCCGCGCTCCCCGCGCTCATGGTGCTCCGGTTGAGCCGGGGTACGGCGGTGTCGCTGACCTGGGTGCTGCGGCCGCCGCTGGGTGCCTGGACGGCCTCGGCCCGGGTGATCCTGCCGCTGCCGTCGACGGTGACGCGCACCTGGACGGGGCCGTACTCGGTCTGCGTCACCTCGCCCGTCAGGGTCTGCGGACCGGCCGCCGCGCCCGCCCCGCCCTGGGCCGACGGTACGCCCGCCGGCTGCTGCGGTGCGGCCTGTGCCGCCCCCGCGGGGTCGGAGGCCGGCTTCAGCGACAGCAGCAGCACGATGCCGGACACCGTCGCGGCACCGGCCAGCACGACGCGCCGGAAGGGATGGCTCTTCTTCATCGGTCCTCAAGCTCCTGATCTCCTGGCTCCGGCCCCGTCCTCGGATGGCTGCCGTCGCTCACATCTCGAACGACTCGTGGTGGATGCGGCGGGTCGGTACGCCCGCGCCGCGCAGTGCCTCGTACACCTGCTGGGCGAACCCGGGCGGCCCGCACAGGAACACGTCGTGGACCTCGATGTCCGGGATCTTGCGGCGCAGCGTCTCCGGCGAGATGTCCGGACGCTCCCCGTCCGGGCTGTTCACCGCGTACATCAGCCGGGCCCCGCGCTCGTCGGCGATGGCCGCCAGCTCGTCCCACAGGGCGAGGTCCTGGGTGCTGTTGGCCCGGTACAGCAGCGTCAGGTCGCCGGCCGCGCCGGGCAGCGTCTCGAACAGCGCGCGCATCGGCGTGATGCCCACCCCGCCCGCCACCAGCAGCACCTTGCCCCGGCTCCGCCTGCCCGCGGTCAGCGCCCCGTACGGGCCCTCGGCCCACACCCGGGTGCCGGGCTCCAGGTCGCGCAGCGCCGAGCTGTGGTCGCCGATCGCCTTCACCGTGATGCGCAGCATGGTGGGGCGGGGCGCCGCCGACAGCGAGTACGGGTGCGAGCTGAACCGCATGCCGGGCGCGAGGAACCGCCAGCGGAAGAAGTGCCCGGCCTCCGCGCCCATCCGGTGCAGCCTGCGCCCGCTCATCAGCACGGACACGATGCCGGGCGTCTCCTCGACGACCGCCTCGACCCGCAGCCGGTGCCGCAGGTTCAGCCGGACCGGGGTGATGATCCGGTACCAGACCACCAGCGCGGTCACCGACCCGTACAGCGCGTACCAGGCCGTCCTCGCGACCGGCTCGACCACGAACTCGTTGCCCGTGGACAGCTGGTGCCAGAACGTCAGGAAGGTCGCCGCATACGTCAGCAGGTGCACGTGGTACCAGAGGTCGTACGGGATCCGCCGCCGCACCGGACCGATCGAGATCAGCCCGATGAACACCAGCACGCCCGTGCCGATCGCGGCCTTGCCCATGTCCGGCAGCCGGCTCACCGAGTCCACGGTCTGCCGCACGAGGTCGCCGGCGCCGAGCCCCGCCTGCAGCGCGTACCCGTACATGATCAGGACGACGTGGGCGACGACCAGGCAGAGCGTGTACCGCCCGCTCATCGCGTGCCAGCGCGCCACCCGGTCCGAGCCGACCCGGCGTTCCAGCGCGGGCACCCGCGCCATCTGCAGCACCACCAGCGCCATCAGGTAGCCCGCGAGCAGCCCCGTGATCCGGCCCGCGGCGAGCACCCGGCCCGTCGTGTCCGCGATGGCCGGCGTGTTGCTCCACCACAGCCACAGCACCCCGGCCGCCCCCGCCCAGACGGCGAGCAGCAGCGGCACGGCGGGGGAGCGGCGGGGGCGGATACGGCGCATCGTCTGGCGCCGCGCGGCACGGCCGCCTGCGATCGTGGTGGTCACGGTTCCTCCGTGGGCGAAGTCCCTTGGCCCTGAGGTACGTGCCGCGACCGCGGAATGTTCAGCTGGTGGGGCAGTTGGTGGGGGACCTCAGTACCGCGTGATCGCCGTCGCCCCGCTCCTGGTGCCGATCGCGATGTGCGGCGCCCGCCCCGGATCGGCCCAGGCGAGGATGCGCCGCATGGCGCCCCGGGGCACGGACACGCACCCGGCGGTCGCCCCGCGCCCGTCGACGTGCAGGAAGATGCCGGCCCCGCGCCCGCGCACCGGCTCGTCGTAGTTGAAGCCGATGACGTAGGCGTACGCGTACTGCGTGCCGTAGGTGATCAGGTGCTCGGACTCCGCGGCACGGCAGTCGGCGGGGCGGGGCTCGGTCCAGCGGTTGTAGGAGCGGGAGGCGTTGTCCTGGCACCACCAGGAGTTCCGGCGGACGGGGCGGTACCGGACGTCCGTGCCGGGCGGTGCCTTCTCGATGCCGAACGCGTACGGCAGGTCGTACAGGCCGGTGGGCGTCGTGTTCGTGCCCTGCTCGCGGGAGCGCCCCTCGGCGAGCCCGCCCGCACCGAAGCGCGCGGGGGCCGACCCGGCCTTCGTCCAGCGTCCGCCGCGCCGGTCCCACCAGGTGAGGCGGCCCGTCGTCGACGAGGCGCGGGCGGCCTCCGCGGTGATGAGCTGGGTGCCGCCGCCGGTGTCGGCCATGCGGGTGGGCAGCGGCGGGCCGTCGGCGGGCGCGGCCCCGAGGAGGAGGGGGACGACGGCGAGCAGGGCGACGACACCGGCACGCTTGCTGCGACGGACACCGAGGCGCATGCCTCAGACGGTAGAGGGCGGCAGCGGCAGAGGCAGCCCGGGCAGCCCGTCCAGGCTGGTTCCTATGTGTGGTTTCGACCGGAAGTAGGCGTCGAGCGAGGCGTCGTCCTCGCGCGCGAAGCGCCGGCCGTGCAGGTCGCGGTCCTCGTCGTACGTCATGTACGGCACCGCGTAGCCACAGGAGTCGCGGATCAGTTCGGCCCGTACGAGGATGACGGCGCGCAGACCGTGCGGGGCCGGGTCGATGTCGGGGAAATGGGTGAGCAGTTCCTTGAAGCGCGGGTCGTCACGGAGGACCGGCTCGCCCCTGCCGTGCAGGCGGACGATGTTGGGCGGGCCCTGGAAGGCGCACCACATCAGGGTGATGCGGCCGTTCTCCCGCAGATGGGCGACGGTCTCGGCGTTGCTGCCGGCGAAGTCCAGGTAGGCCACGGTCAGTTCGTCGAGGACGGCGAAGGAGCCCTTCAGGCCCTTGGGGGAGAGGTTCACCGTGCCGTCGCCGGAGAGGGGGGCGGTCGCGGTGAAGAAGAGGGGCTGGGCCTCGATGAACGTACGCAGGCGGCCGTCTATGCGCTCATAGGTCTTTCCCATGTCGAATAATTATCGACGCTAACCTTTCGGTTGTCTAAGGGTGTGCCGTGATCGGTGGGGTGCGGCGGTGTGGCGGGGACGCGGACCGGTCCCGTGGCCGCCCCGGCGGTGCCGTGGGGCGGGGCGGCCACGGGGTGCGTCACTGGTTCAGGGCGCAGGTGGCCAGGGCGTTCAGGTCCTGCGGCTTCTCGGCGGTACGGCCGATGGAGATCGCGATGCGCTCGATCGCGGCGTTCCGCTTGTCGGCCAGCGGGCCGAGGATGGCGTTCTGGACGAAGTTGGGCCCGCCCTGGCCCGCCGTGTCGACCAGCCGCTGGTTCGCCTCCTGGATCTGGGTGTCGAGCTGGGCGAGGTTGCGGTCGACCTCCGCCTGAGCGGAGGCCGGGACCGCGGGCAGCTGCGACGCCACGTCGGGGCAGGAGATGGCCCCTTCGGCTCCGGCTCCGGCACCGGCGTCCGCTCCCGCCTCGTTCCCGGCGCCCGCTTCGTCACCGGCACCGGCACCGGCGCCCGCGTCCTCACCGGCCCCGGCGTCTCCACCGGCCCCGGTCTCCTCGCCGGCTCCGGCGTCCCCGCCCCCGTCCGTGCTCAGGGCGCACGGCGCGAGCGCCTCCAGGCCCTCGGGCTTCGCGGCGGCGCGGCCGATGGCGGTCTCGATGCGGTTCAGCGTCGCGACGCGCTTGTCCTCGAGCGGGCCGAGGATGGCGTTCTGGACGAAGTTGGGCCCGCCCTGGCCCGCCGTGTCGACCAGCCGCTGGTTCGCCTCCTGGATCTGGGTGTCGAGGAGGGTGAGGTTGCGGTCGACCTCGGCCTGCGCGGACGCGGGGATCGCGGGCAGGCTCGGCGCGGCCTCCGGGCAGGTGATGGTGGAGGGCGACGCGTTCGTCGAGGCGGACCGGCCGCTGCCGCCGTCGCCGGAGGAGCGGGAGGTCTCCCCGGCCAGGGCGGACTGGGCGATCACCGCCCCGGACAGGACCACCGCGGCGGCGCCGCCGATCATCGCGATGCGGCGCTTGTGGTACTTCGGAAGTGCCCTGGACATGTGGATGCCTCACTCAGTCACTCAGTCACTCGGTCGGGGGTGGCGATGCGCGGCGCCTGCGCTCGGAGACAGATACGGGCAAGCGCGTTCCGTCGTTCAGTCGATCGCGGGCGGAGTGTTCCGACGACGGTGATGGAGCCGAATTGACGAACCATGCAGACTTCTGCATACTCATGCATGTCAGCGAATGCACTGTGAGGAGAAACCCGTGACCGAGCGCGTCGTACTCGCCTACTCGGGCGGCCTGGACACCTCCGTCGCCATCGGCTGGATCGCCGAGGAGACGGGCGCCGAGGTCATCGCCGTTGCCGTGGACGTCGGCCAGGGCGGCGAGGACCTGGACGTCATCCGCAAGCGCGCGCTCGCCTGCGGTGCCGTCGAGGCCGAGGTCGCGGACGCGAAGGACGAGTTCGCCGAGGAGTACTGCCTCCCCGCGATCAAGGCCAACGCCCTCTACATGGACCGCTACCCGCTGGTCTCCGCGCTCTCCCGGCCGACGATCGTCAAGCACCTCGTCGCCGCCGCCCAGAAGCACGGCGCCTCCACGGTCGCCCACGGCTGCACCGGCAAGGGCAACGACCAGGTCCGCTTCGAGGCCGGCATCGTCGCCCTCGCCCCCGACCTCAAGTGCATCGCCCCGGTCCGCGACTACGCGATGACCCGCGACAAGGCGATCGCGTTCTGCGAGGCCAAGGGCCTGCCGATCGCCACCACCAAGAAGTCCCCGTACTCCATCGACCAGAACGTCTTCGGGCGCGCGATCGAGACGGGCTTCCTGGAGGACATCTGGAACGCGCCGATCGAGGACATCTACGAGTACACCTCGAACCCGGCGGAGCCCCGCGAGGCCGACGAGGTCGTCATCACCTTCAAGGCGGGCGTCCCGGTCGCGATCGACGGCAAGCCCGTCACCGTGCTCCAGGCCGTCCAGCAGCTCAACGAGCGCGCCGGCGCCCAGGGCATCGGCCGGATCGACATGGTCGAGGACCGTCTCGTCGGCATCAAGTCCCGTGAGGTGTACGAGGCTCCGGGCGCCATCGCCCTGATCACCGCCCACCAGGAGCTGGAGAACGTCACCGTCGAGCGCGAGCTGGCCCGCTACAAGCGCCAGGTCGAGCAGCGCTGGGGCGAGCTGGTCTACGACGGCCTGTGGTTCTCCCCGCTCAAGCGCGCCCTGGACGGCTTCATCGACGAGGCCAGCCAGCAGGTCAACGGCGACGTCCGGCTCACCCTGCACGGCGGCCGCGCCGTCGTCACCGGTCGCCGCTCCGAGACCTCGCTGTACGACTTCAACCTCGCCACCTACGACACCGGTGACTCCTTCGACCAGGCCGCGGCCAAGGGCTTCATCGACATCTACAGCCTCTCGGCGAAGATCGCCGCCAAGCGCGACCTGGCCTGACCGCACGGCGCGCGACCGCACCGGTCCCCACGCAGACGCAGACGCAGACGCAATAGCCTGACAGCCGCCTCCCCGTTCCCGGACGCTCCCGGGCGGGGAGGCGGTCGCACATCGACTCCCGACCTCGCGACCTCCCGACCACCTCCACCTCCACCGAGGAGCACAGCAGTGAGCAGCAACAGCGGTGACGTACGGCTCTGGGGCGGCCGTTTCGCCGACGGCCCCGCCGAGGCCCTGGCGAAGCTGTCCGCGTCCGTCCACTTCGACTGGCGGCTCGCGCCCTACGACATCGCCGGATCGCGTGCCCACGCGCGCGTGCTGCACAAGGCGGGGCTGCTCACCGAGGACGAGCTGACCCGGATGGTCGCCGGGCTCGACCGGCTGGAGGCGGACGTCGCCGACGGGTCCTTCACGGGCACCATCGCCGACGAGGACGTGCACACCGCCCTGGAACGGGGGCTGCTGGAGCGCCTCGGCCCCGACCTCGGCGGCAAGCTGCGCGCCGGCCGCTCCCGCAACGACCAGGTCGCCACCCTCTTCCGGATGTACCTGCGCGACCACGCCCGGATCGTCGGCGGGCTGATCGCCGACCTCCAGGACGCGCTGGTCGGGCTCGCCGAGGCCCACCCGGACGTCGCCATGCCGGGCCGCACCCACCTCCAGCACGCCCAGCCGGTGCTCTTCGCGCACCACGTGCTCGCCCACGTCCAGGCGCTGTCCCGGGACGCCGAGCGGCTGCGCCAGTGGGACGAGCGGACGGCGGTCTCCCCGTACGGCTCGGGCGCCCTGGCCGGGTCCTCCCTCGGCCTGGACCCGGAGGCGGTCGCGCAGGACCTCGGCTTCGAGCACGGCAGCTCGGCCAACTCCATCGACGGCACGGCCTCCCGGGACTTCGTCGCGGAGTTCGCGTTCATCACCGCGATGATCGGCGTGAACGTCTCCCGGATCGCCGAGGAGATCATCATCTGGAACACGAAGGAGTTCTCCTTCGTCACCCTCCACGACGCCTTCTCCACCGGCTCCTCGATCATGCCGCAGAAGAAGAACCCGGACATCGCGGAGCTGGCGCGCGGCAAGTCCGGCCGGCTCATCGGCAACCTGACCGGTCTGATGGCGACCCTCAAGGCGCTCCCGCTCGCGTACAACCGCGACCTTCAGGAGGACAAGGAGCCGGTCTTCGACTCCATCGACCAGCTGGAGGTCCTGCTCCCCGCCTTCACCGGCATGATGGCCACCCTCACCGTCCACCGCGAGCGCATGGAGGAGCTGGCCCCGGCCGGGTTCTCGCTCGCCACCGACATCGCCGAGTGGCTGGTCCGGCAGGGCGTGCCGTTCCGCGTCGCGCACGAGGTCGCGGGCGAGTGCGTCAAGGTCGCCGAGGCCGAGGGCAAGGAGCTGGACGAGCTCTCCGACGAACAGTTCGCGAAGATCTCCGAGCACCTGACCCCCGAGGTGCGCTCGGTGCTCGACGTCCCCGGCGCCCTGGCCTCCCGCAACGGCCGCGGCGGCACGGCACCGGAGGCGGTCGCCGTCCAGCTCGCCGAGGTGAAGGCGGACGTGGCGGCGCAGCACGCGTGGGCGACGGCCAAGGGCGCGAATTGACATCCTCGCCGCCCTGAAGGACGGCGATTCCCGCCTACCGCGCCGTTGAAGGCTGCGGTGTCGGGTGGGTTCCTGCTTCGCTGCGCGGCGCCGGGACGAGTCCCGGTCTTACCTGCGCTCCACAGGCTGTCACCGC
>NZ_JAVRHI010000531.1:0-8095 GCF_034105845.1 Streptomyces sp. CRN 30
TCTTGCCTATTTCTACAACTGGCTGTAGAAATGGCGAGTTTTAAATTATGATTTATGCCGAATCGTTCTGACTGTAAGAGGGTGTTTCCGTGATTGAAATCGATGCGCTGCGCAGCCGCATGGCGCGCCAGGCGATGGCTATCGCCAGCGGCAACGGCTACACGCCGTCGCCGGTGCCGCGGGTGTCGGCGTACGCGGCGGCGGCGCGCAGGGCACCGGCGGTGGCGCGGCGCTCGGGCCCGTGGGGGCGGAGGAGGCCGGGTGCCATGCCGACGATCCAGGCCCAGACGCCCGCCGCGAGGGCCAGGCCGATGTGGCCGGGTATCTGGCCGAGGGTCTGCGGCACGAAGAGGGCGGCCGAGCTGATGAAGCTGAGGACGACGTTGCCCGGCGGGCCGATCCGGGTGGCGTCGCACAGCACCTTCTGCACGGCGGCCAGCAGCGCGCCGACGGTCACGAGCACGAGGGCGCTGTCGGTGAGCGACGCGGCGACCAGGGCGGCGGCGAGTCCGCCGACCATGCCGAGGATCACCCAGACCAGGGCGCGGGCCCGAGCGGCGTAGGGCCGGTTGTGGGCGTAGAGCGCGCACATGGACCCGGCCATCGTGTACATGGCCAGGTCGAGGCGGCCGAGCGCCAGCAGCGTGAGGTTGGGCGGTGCGAGGGAGACGACCGAGCTGAGCGCGGGCTTGAACCAGATGTCGGAGGGGCGGCGCGGACGCAGCACGCCCGCGAGGGGGAGGCGGCGGCTGCGGGGTGTCTCGGAGGTGGGGGTCGCACTGCTCATACACATACTTTAGCAGGTGTTTTATCTGTAAAAGATTGACGGCGGGGACATCCGGGAGGCGCGCCGCACCCACCGCGTCGCGCTCCCCGGATGCCTCCGCGCGCTCGCGTGCGCGCCGCGCGCTCCGGGCATCCCTCGACTGACACGACGACATGAGGGGGAGGTGCGCGTGCACGGACCGGCGTCCTCCGGCTGGCTGCTGGTCGCGCTGTGCGCGGCGACCGGCGCCTACTGCCTGCTGCGGATGCGCAGCGATGTCGAGGAGCAGCGCCGCGCCGCGGGCGGTGAGGCCCTCATGGGGTTCGGCATGGCCCTGATGGCCGTGCCCGCGGCCGTGTTCACCCCGCCGGCGTGGGCCTGGCCCGCGTACGCGGCGGTGTTCGGCGCGGCGGCGCTGCGGGCGCTGTGGGCCGCCCGGAACAGCCGCCACCACCTGCACCACCTGGTCGGCGCCGGGGCGATGGTCTACATGTCACTGGTGATGGCCGGCTCCCCGGGCCACGGGCACGTCCACGGGGGTTCCGGATTCCCGCCGCTCACCGGCGCCCTGCTGCTCTACTTCACGGGGTACGTCCTGCTGGCCGGGGTGCGCCTGGTGCCGGTGGCCGTGGTGGCCGGTCCGGCACCGGACCCGTCCCGGTCCCCGTCCGCCGGCGGCTGGGGCGACCGACCGGAGGTGGCCCGCGCGTGCCGGCTGTCGATGGGGATCGGGATGCTGGCGATGCTCCTGACACTCTGAGACACCCAGGGTGCCCAGGGTGCCCGGGACATCGGGGACGCCCCGAAGCGCCCGGAAGCCAGGATGCGCAACCGTTGCCTGCGTCACTTTGCTCTGCCGGGCCGTGTCCGGCCCCCCGCTCCTCAATAGGCTGCCCGCATGATCCTCCCCCTCGCCCTGCTTCTGCTGGGCGCCCTCGTCGCCGTCGCCGCTCCCCGGCTGCTCGCCCGCGCCGACTGGCCGGACCGCGAGCCGGTGGTCGCGCTCTGGGCATGGCAGTGCGCGGTGGCGGCGGTCCTGGTCTGCTGCGCCCTGTCGATGACGCTCAGCGCGGCGGCCGCCTGGCACGTGGTGGGCAGCCAGGTGTTCGGGACGGCGCCGCGCGCGGTCGGGCAGGCGTACGCGCTCGGTACGGCGGGGCACTGGGCGGCGACCACGGCGGTCGCGCTGGCCTGCGGCGGACTGTGGAGCGCGGCGATGCTGGTCCGCGAGGTGGTACGGGCCCGTGCCCGGCGCCGGCTGCGCCGCGCGGAGCTGCGCGAGCGCGCCCCGCTGCTGCCGGGCGAGGCGACCGGCGGCGACCGGCTGGTGGTCCTGGAGGGCGAACGGCCGGACGCCTGGTGGCTGCCCGGCACTCCACCGCGGCTCGTCGTCACCACGGCGGCGCTGCGCCGGCTCAAGGGCCGGCAGCTGGACGCCGTACTGGCGCACGAACGCGGGCACGCGCAGGCACGGCACGACTGGCTGCTGCACTGCTCGGCGGCGCTGGCGGGCGGGTTCCCGCAGGTGCCGGTGTTCGCCGCGTTCCGCGACGAGGTGCACCGGCTGGTCGAACTCGCCGCCGACGACGTGGCCTCACGGCGTTTCGGCCGGCTGACGACCGCCCTCGCCCTGGTGGAACTGAACGAGGACCGCGGGGTGTTCGGCCCGTGCCCGGCCCCCCACGCACAGATCCGCGAGCGGGTGCACCGGCTGCTGACCCCGGCCGACCGGCTGCCGGCGGTTCGGCGGCTGCGGCTGACGGCGGCGGCCTCGCTGGTGCCGGTGGTGCCGGTGTTCGTGGCGTTCGCACCGGGGCTGCGCGCCCTGGGCTGAGGGTCCGCCGCCGTCCGGCCGCGCGGAGGACCGGGGTCCGGTACCGCGGCAATTGGTTTCGGGGCGGCCGGTTCGGCGAGGATCTCCCCATGCAGACCCCGTCCCTCGACTCCCCGCCCCGTCCGTCGCGCCCCCGTGCCGTGCTCGGCGCCGCCTGGATTCTGGCGCTGTGCTCGGTGCTGCTGCTCACCCTGGTCGCGGCGGAGTGGCGTCCGCTGCTCGCCGTGGACGGCGACATCGCGCGCACCACGCACCGCTGGGCGGTCGAGGAGACCGGCGTCACCCGGTCCTTCCGGGTGCTGACCGACTGGGTGTGGGACCCGTGGACGATGCGGCTGCTGTGCGCGGGGGTGGTGCTGTGGCTGGGGCTGCGGCGCGGTGACTGGTGGACGGCGGTGTGGCTGGCGGCGACGCTGGCGGTGGCCGCGCTCGTGCAGCAGGCACTGAAGGCCGCCGTGGGCCGGGCGCGGCCGGTCTGGCCCGACCCGGTGGACACCGCGCACTACGCGGCCTTCCCCTCCGGGCACGCCATGACGGCGACGGTCGCGTGCGGTCTGCTGCTGTGGCTGGTGCGCCGCCACGGTGCCGAGGGCGCCGCGCTCCTGGCCGCGCTGACGGTGGCCGCGGTCTCCGTGGCCGGGGTCGGCGTGACCCGCGTCTGGCTGGGGGTCCACTGGACGACGGACGTCGTCGCGGGCTGGCTGCTGGGCGCGCTCACGGTGTGCGTGGCGGTGACGGTGCACCGCCGGGGGCGGGGCGTCACGTGGCCGAGCGACTGAGGACGCCCGGCCGCGAGCCGCACTCCCTCGCCGCACCCGCCGAGCGGCACCCGTACGCCCCGCCGGTTCCGGCCCTCTGGCCTGTCCCGGCCCCCGCCTTCTAAGATCCCGCCATGACCGCCGTGCTCTTCGACTTCTCCGGGACCCTCTTCCGTATCGAGTCCGCCGAGGCGTGGCTGCGGACGGTGCTCGGCGAGGTGGGGGTCCGGCTGCCGGAGCCGGAGATCGCGCTCACCGCGCGGGCGTTGGAGGAGGCCGGCGCGCTGCCGGGCGGGGCACCGCCGCTGCGGGTGCCCGACGAACTGGTCACGCTGTGGGAGACCCGGGACGAGACGTCCGCGGCGCACCGCGCGGCGTACACCGGACTGTCCCGCCGCGTCCCGCTGCCGGACCCGGCGCTGTACGACGCGCTGTACGAGCGCCACATGACGCCGGCGGCGTGGCTGCCCTACCCCGACGCCGCCGAGGTGCTGGGCGCGCTGCGGGAGCGCGGCATCGCGGTCGGTGTCGTCAGCAACATCGGCTGGGACCCGCGCCCGGTCTTCCGGGCGCACGGACTGGACCCCTTCGTCGACACCTACGCGCTGTCGTACGAGCACGGCGTCCGCAAGCCGGACCCGCGGCTGTTCGCCCTCGCCTGCGAGGCGCTCGGCGCGGACCCCGCCGAGACCCTCATGGTCGGTGACGACCGCCGCGCGGACGGCGGCGCGGCGGCCCTGGGCTGCGCGGTGCACTTCGTCGACCCGCTGCCGGTGGCCGAACGCCCGTCGGCGCTGCGCCCGGTGCCGGGCCTGGTGGGCCGGCCGCGCCGGCCGGCGGAGCGGACGTAGCCGACGGACCTCACAGGTCGCTGCGGCCCCCGAAGTGGTCGGGCACGTGCTCGCGCAGGGTCCGGCCGACCTCCCAGAAGGTCTCCTCCTCGCCGAGCCGGGACCGGAAGAGGGCCGAGCGCAGGCCGTTGATCAGGCTCTCCAGCCGTACCTCGTCGCCCACGTCGCCGTCGCGCCTGGCCTCTGCCAGCAGGTCGGCGAAGGCCGCCACGGCGGTCTCCCTGCGCTCCTCCCAGAGCCAGGCGAAGACGTCGCCGAACGCGTCCCCGGGGACGACCGTCTCGGCGTCCCGGCCGAAGAAGGCGATGTCCTTGCCCTCGGCGCGGGCGAAACCGGCGAGCAGCCGCTCGAAGATCCTGTACGGCACCTCGACGTGGTCCATGCACGCCCTTCCCGTGACACCCGCGCGACGACACCCGCGCAGGGAGCCGCCCGCCTCGGGCGATCCCCCGCGTCGCCCGAGGCGGGCGGCAGCCGGGCCCGTCCGGAACGGAGCAGGTCCGGTCCGGCTGAGTATAGTTGGCTGCCAGCCAGTCAACGCAGGAGTTTCAGCATGTCCCCGCGCAGCGCCTCGGTCAATGAAGAGTTGCGCAGGCGTTCCAGGGAGCGGCTCCTCCGGGCGGCCGTGGAACTCGTCGGCGAACGCGGCTACGACGCCACGACGCTGGGCGACATCGCCGACCGCGCCGGGTCGGCGCGGGGCCTGGTCTCGTACTACTTCCCCGGCAAGCGCCTGCTGGTGCAGTCCGCCGTGCACCGGCTGATGCACCGTGTGCTGGAAGAGGCGCTGGAGCGCGAACCCCGCGCGGACGACGGCCGGGAGCGGATGGCACGGGCCATCGACGCGATCCTCGGACTGGCCCGGGACCGGCCGGTCCTGATGCGCCAGCACATGGCGGGCCTGTTGCACGCCGAGGGGTTCGTGGCCTGCCCGGAGCAGCGGCGGCTGGCCGAACTGCTGCGGGACACCGTCGCCCGCCACGGCTCGTGCGACGTGGACCGGGACTACCCGATGCTGCGGGCCCTGCTGATGGGGGCCGTCTACGCCGTACTGGTGCCGGGGGCGCCGATGGAGGCGCCGGTGCTGCGCGCCGAACTCTTCGCGCGCTACGGCCTGGAGCGGGACATGGGCGTCCCGCCGGACACCGAGGTGCCCGGCGGGACGTGCGACACGGATCTGTCGCGGTACTTCGCGACCGGTGCCGACACCGGCACCGGATCAGTCGGAACCCCGTCCGTCGGGACTCAGTCGAAGTAGTCCGGCTGGGTCTGGACGTTCAGCTCGTCGACGTGGACGCGCTTGGCCGCGTCCGTGCGCCGGTCGCTGAGCTTCAGCACGTCGAAGCCCTTGGCGATGTCGTTCGAGTAGATGTGGCCGTTGTAGTAGTACGCCGACCACGAACCGCCCGTGACCATCGTCTCGGTGCTGATCGGACCGCGCTCGAAGTAGCCGATCTCCTTCGGCTTCGAGGAGTCCGTGAAGTCCCAGACGGAGACGCCGCCCTGGTACCAGGCCTGGACCATGATGTCCTTGCCCTTGACCGGGATCAGCGAGCCGTTGTGGGCGACGCAGTTCTCGGTGTCGGCCTGGTGGCGCGGGATCTTGAAGTAGCTGCGGAAGACGAGCTTGCTCTTCTCGCCCTTGCCGACGATGTCGTAGATGCCGTCGGCGCCGCGGTCCGGGCCGATCTCGGCGTTGCAGGTGGCCGCGCCGCCGCCGCCGAGCTCGTCGGTGAAGACGACCTTCTTGGCGGTCTGGTTGAAGGTCGCGGAGTGCCAGAACGCGAAGTTGACGTTGTCCTGGACCTGGTCGATGACCTTCGGGTGCTCCGGGTCCTTGATGGAGAACAGGATGCCGTCGCCCATGCAGGCGCCCGCCGCGAGGTCCTTCGAGGGCAGCACGGTGATGTCGTGGCAGCCGGTGGTCTTGGAGACGCCGGGGTTGGTGGGCGCGCCCGGGTTGCCGCCGCCGTCGGCGCCCTCACCGGGGAACAGCACCGGGAAGCCCACGACCTTCGCCTTCTCGGGCGCGTTGCGCGGCACCTTGATGACGGAGATGCCGTCGTGCGGCGGCTGGCAGTCGGGGTAGCTGGCGTTCGGCGAGTACGAGGAGACGTACACGTAGACGTTGCGGCGCTCGGGCACCAGCGTGTGGGTGTGCGAGCCGCAGGCGGTCTCGACGGCGGCGACGTACTTCGGGTTCCGCTTGTCGCTGATGTCGAAGACCTTCATGCCCTCCCAGGAGGACTTCTCGGTCACGGGCTGTGTGGTGCTGTTGCAACTGTCGTCGCTGCGCGAGGAGTCGGTCGACAGGAACAGCAGGTCACCGGAGACCGAGATGTCGTTCTGCGAACCGGGGCAGAGCACCTGGGAGACGGTCTTCGGCTTCTTCGGGTTGCTGATGTCGAAGACGCGGAAGCCGTCGTAGTTGCCCGCGAAGGCGTACTTGCCCTGGAAGGCGAGGTCCGAGTTGGTGCCGGGCAGCACGTCCTTCGGGATGTTGACGAGGTGCTCGATGTTGTCGGAGTGGACGATCTCGTCCTGACCGGGTATGTCCCCGCTCTCGATCGCCGCGCGCGCCTCGGCCCGCGCGCTCTTCGAGACCTCCTTCGAGGTGGCCGATCCGTCCCCCGGGTCGGGGGTCGCGACCGCCGGTCCGGCGGTGAGCAGCGCGGACAGCAGTCCGACGGCCGCCGCCGCGACTCCCAGGCGTCTGCGCCGGGTCCTCGTGGTGCTCGGGTCGTTCAACAGGATCACTGCTTCCTCCCTGGTTCCGTCCGCGTCATCCGCGTGGGAACGGTTCACGCACCCCGCAGTATCGTCTTCGCCATGCTCATACCAACAGGGGGCAACAGACTCGTAATGAAGTTTTCTGATCAGTGACGTGCGGAAGCGTGCTAGGACGGTCACGACACTCACGAGGTGTCCTCCGTACCGGCTGCCACAGGAGGTCGTTGTGCCCTTCCGTCCCGCGTTCCGTGCGTCGTCACTCGTCACGGCCTCACTGACGGTCGCGGCCGTACTCGCGCTCGGGGCCTGTGACTCGGGGTCCGGCGACGAGGCCGGCTCGGCCGCCTCCTCCGGCCCCTCGGTCATCGCCCCGGGCGAGCCGGGCGGCTCCAACCGCACGCTCTCCGCCCAGGAGGCGCAGGAGCAGCGCGCGGAGGACGACTCCCCGAACTCGGCCGACGTCGACTACGCGCGGATGATGATCCAGCACCACGCTCAGGCGCTGGAGATGACCGAACTGGTCGCCACGCGCGCGGAGTCGACGCCGCTGAAGCGGCTCGCCGAGCGGATCGCCGCGTCGCAGGGGCCGGAGATCGAGGCCATGCGGGGCTGGCTGGACACGTACGGCCAGCAGGAGACGGAGAGCGGGGGCGGGCACGACCACGCCACGATGCCGGGGATGGCGACCGACGCCCAGCTGAAGCAGTTGCGCGCGGCGGAGGGCGAGGCGTTCGACCGGCTCTTCCTCACTCTGATGATCACTCACCACCAGGGGGCGATCACGATGGCCACCGAGGTGAAGGCGCAGGGCAACAACCTGCGCGTCGAGGAGATGGCCGACGACGTGGTGGCCCAGCAGACGAGCGAGATCTCCCGGATGCGCGAGATGCTGTGACCGCGCGAGCGGACGCTGTGACCCCGTGCGCGAGACGCTGTGACCGCGGTGCGGGTCAGCGGCGGGCCCGGCGCGGCGTCAGCAGTCCGGCGTCGCGCGCCCGGCCGATCAGCCGGAGCGAGGCGCGGCGGCCGTGCCCCGTCGCGCTCATCACCGCCAGGACGGGGTCGCCGCCCCGCTCCTGGGCGGCCCGGTACGCGCGCGCCGCGAGCCGCCGCGCGTCCGCGCCGTCCGCGCCGTCCGCCCCGAACGGCCGGGCCG
>NZ_JAVRHI010000532.1:0-5963 GCF_034105845.1 Streptomyces sp. CRN 30
CCAGCCGCTCCCGTACGTCCTCGGGGCCCAGTCCGTGCCAGGCCACCCGGGGCCGTGGCCGGGGCGCGCGGGCCGCCGCCACGGTGAGTCCCGCCCGCACCCCGGAGACCAGCGCCGCCGCCGCGCCCGCGTCGACGGGCGCGTGCCGCAGCCCCGGCAGCAACGGCGACCCGCGTCCGCTCCGCGCCTCCCCCACGGCCACCAGCAGTCCGGACAGCGCGGCACCGGAGCGCGCGAGGACCTGCGAACGCCGGCCGACCCCCCGCGCCGCCGGCACCGCCCGCAACAGCCGCCACACGTCCGCCAGTCCGTGTACGGCGAGAACGTCCGCGCCCCACACGACCGGCCCGTCCCCGTCGGCGAGGGCGACGGCCACGTCCCCGGCCAGCAGCCCGGCGAGCAGTTCCGCTCCGTCGGCACCGTCGCCGGGCGGCGGCCGTACGACGGTCAGGACGCCGCCGTCCTCCTCGCGCAGTTCCGCCACCACCTCGGCGAGGGCCCGTCCGGCGCCGACGACCCGGTCCGCGAGGCCGGTGAAGTCGGCCAGCGCCGGGTCCTCCACCATCACCACGCGCAGTCCGGCGCGGCGCGCCGCGTCCAGCACGTCCTCGGTCCAGGGGTCCGCGCCCGCACCGGGCCGCCGCAGCGCGCTCGGGTGCAGCACGACCGTGCCGGCCATCTCCAGCTGCCGCAGCCGGTCGGGGTCGCGCACCAGCACGCCCGCCCGGCACAGGGCGCCGCTGAGCACGGCGTGGAACGCCGCCGGCCCGTACCGCGCCGCCTTCGGCGACCCCGAGAGCACCGCTTCCGCGGCCTCGCTCACGTCGCGCTTGACGAGCAGGGTGGCCAGCGCGCCGGCCACGCTGCCGGTCGAGGCGTGGGCGGCGTACTCCTGGGCGGGCGAGGTGCGCAGCGGCGGGCGCAGCGCGGGGTCGCCGGGCAGGCCGCCCCGGCCGGGCGCGCACAGCCGGTCGTGGACCGCCTCGAACGCCGCCGTCCTGGCCACCGCCTCCGCCAACTGGCAGGCCCGCAACGCCCCGTCGAGGACCAGCGAGGCCGGGCTCTGTCCGGCGCCGTGCACGGCCGCGTTGACGGCGGCCAGCACGACGTCCGTACGGGCGCCGCCCAGCCGGTCGGTCAGCCACGCCCGGAACGCCGGGTTCTCCCGCAGCAGCGTCGAGACCGCCGTCAGCAGCCGGGGCGTGGGCGGCAGCCGCAGCGCGGAGGCGGCCGTCCCGGCGGCGACACCCAGCACATCGGCGCCGAGCGCCGCCGCGGCGACCCGTACGGAGGTGGGGTCGCCGGGGTGGGACAGCTCCTCCACGGGTTCGGCCCGGTCCGCGGCGCGGGCCAGTCCGTGCCGCTCGGCGAGCGCGGTCGCACGGTCCACGACCCGGTCGGTCAGGGCGTCCTCGGTCGCGGTGACCACGAGGCGGGCGAGGCCGGTGTCCCAGTAGGCGAGCGCCACGTCGGGGTGTTCGGCGAGGGCGGCCGCCACCCGCCGGGCGGCGTGCTCCAGTCCGACGGCGGTTCCGGCGGGCCGCAACGCGAGGTGGAGGCGGGTGCCGGCCCGCCAGTCGCGGCCGCCGCCGCCCGGCAGCGCGGCGCGGGCGACCCGGGCCGCGCGCGCGGCGAAGTCCGCGGTCCGTACGCCGGCCCGCGCGCCGCCCGCCACGGCTCCGGCCGCCGCGCCGACCGCGGGTGCCGTGGACCGGGCGAGCAGCCGGGGCCCGGCCAGCACCGTCCCCGTGACGGCACCGGCGGAACGCGTCAGCAGCCCGGCCACCGTCACCGCCGCTCAGCCCGCCGTCCGGCCCGCGCCACGCCGTCGGGCGGCCGGGGAAGCCTTCTTGGCCGTAGCCGCCCCTCTGGAGACGCGCTGCGTGGTGGCGGTGCCTTTCGCCGCGGAGGCATGCGCGGTGGTAACAGCACTCCGCGAACGCGCGACACCGGCCTTCTCACGCCCGACACCGCCCTTCTCAGCGGAAACACCGGGTTTCTTGGCGGGGGCGCCGGACTTCTTGGCGGAGGCGCCGGACTTCTTGGCGGAGGCGCCGGGCTTCTTGGCGGGGGTGAGGGCTCTCTCGGCGGGGGCGCCCAGCGCGGTCGTGGGGGCGGGGGCTTTCTCGGCGGAAGCGCCCAGCTTCGTCCTGGGGGCGCCAGGCTTCGCGGTGGGGGCGTGGGCTTTCCCGGCTGGGCCGCCAGGCTTCGCCGTGGCGGCGCCAGGCTTCGCCGTGGGGGCATGGGCTTTCCCAACTGAGGCGGCGGCCTTCCCAACTGAGGCAGCGGCCTTCCCGGCTGGCGCGGCGGCCTTACCAGCGGGAGCGGCGGCCGTTCCGGCTGACGCGGCAGCCTTCCCAACTGACGCGGCGGCCTTCCCGGCTGGCGCGGCGGCCTTCCCGGCTGGCGCGGCGGCCTTCCCAGCGGGAGGGGTTCCGGCGCCGGATCTCGCTGCCGCGGCCCTTCCGGCAGTGGTCTTCCCTGGCGTACCGGTGGCGGCGCGCTTCTTGGAGGCGGGGGCGGGGGTCCTGGTCGCCGCCCCGCTGCGGGCGACCGCGCCGGCCTCCTTCGCGGCGGCGGTGGTCCGCGTGCGGGTGCCGGTGCTCAGACCGGCGTCGGCGGTGGCGTGGGCCTCGCCCGTGCGGCCGCTGGTGGCCTTCTTCCCAGCACTGCGGACGTCGCCGCTCTCCGCCGCTCGCCGCATGCCGTCCGGCGTCGTGGTCCGGTCCTCGGCCGCCGTCCTCTTCGCCGTCCTCTTCGCGGTCCCCTTCCCGGAGCCCGCCTTCCGTGTCCTGCGGGCGGCCGCCGCCGTCCCCGCCACCGGCGCCGTGCCCGTCGTACGCGAGGCGTTCCTCACCACCGTCGCGGACTTCCGCGCCGCGCCCGTGCCCGCGCCCGCGGTCTCCGTGGCGTCGTCCGTCCCGGACGACTCCCGCGGCTTGGTGAGCCACGCGACCGCCGCGCCCGTCACGGCCACCGGCCACTCCACCAGACCGGCGACGCCCAGCACCCCCGCGCCGGTGTACACCGCCACCCGCCGTCCGCGTGGGGACACGGCACCGATCCGGTCCAGCACTCCGCCGGCCGCCCGGCCGACCGTCCCGGCACCCGGCACCCGCCCCAGCACCGAGGCGGCGGCGTTCAGCGGACCGGCGAGATCCGGGAGACCTGGAAGCCCCGGGAGCCGGAGGACTCCCCGCGCCGACTTCTGCTCAGCCATGACCTACCGTCCTCCGCGCGCGTGCTAGCCCCTGGCACCCTCACCTTCCGTTACGCGCCGGGTTTCCGCACTTCGACGGTTCTCCTGCCGTTTACCGTTCTGGACGGTTCTCCCGCCGGTCCCGGTCCGCCCCCAGCCCGCGTACCAGCAGCCCCACCACCGCCTCCAGCTCCGTCTCGATCTCCGGGCGCCGCCACTCCCCCGCGTGGCAGGGGTCGTGGAAACGGGCCGTGGCCTGGAAGACCGCACGGGCCCCGGACTCGGCGTCGGCGACGGTGAACGCGCCGTCGTCCTGGCCGGCCCGGACGATCCGGGTGAGCTGGCCGGTCAGCTCCTCGATGTGCTCGCCCACCACGGTGCCGTTCTCGTCCACCAGCACCGAGTACGTGGCGAACAGCTCGGGGTCGTCGCCCGCCTTGCGCCGCTTGGCCTCGAACAGTGCGCGTATCCAGTCCCGCAGCCGCGCCTCCGCGTCGCGGTCCTCGGCGGCGACGATCCCGGCGAGCGCCTGCGACGTACGGTCCAGCCACCGCTTGGTCACCGCCTCGCGCAGCGCCGCCTTGGTCCGGAAGTGCCGGTAGACGCTGCCGTGGCTGACACCGAGCGCGCGGGCCACGTCCACCACGGTGGCCTTGGCGGGGCCGTGCCGGCGCAGCACCTCCTCGGTGGCTTCGAGGATGCGCTCGGCGGTCAGGGTCTCGGAGGTCGGTGCCATGGCCTAGACCGTACCCGGCGGGTGTCAGCGCTCGACGTCGGCCAGCTGGGCCGCCGCGTAGCGCTCACCGGCGGCGGCGCCGGCCGGCACGGCTTCCTCTATCGCCGCCAGCTCATCCGCTTCCAGCGTCACGTCGAGCGCGCCCAGCGCCTCGCCGAGCCGCTCGCGGGTGCGGGCGCCGACCAGCGGCACGATGTCCTCGCCCCGGGACAGCACCCAGGCGATGGCGGCCTGCGCGACGCTCACGCCCTTGCCGTCGGCGATCTTCCGCAGCGCCTCGACGAGGCCGAGGTTGTGCCGGAGGTTGTCGCCCTGGAAGCGGGGCGAGAAGGAGCGGAAGTCGCCCGGGGCGAGCTGCCGGTCGGCGGTGTAGTGCCCGGAGATCAGTCCGCGGGAGAGCACCCCGTACGCGGTGACGCCGATGCCCAGCTCGCGGACGGTGGGCAGGATCTCGTCCTCGATGGAGCGGGAGATGAGCGAGTACTCGATCTGAAGGTCGCTGACGGGGGCGGTGGCGGCGGCCCGCCGGATGGTCCCCGCGCCGACCTCGCTGAGGCCGATGTGGCGCACGTACCCCTTCTCCACCAGCTCGGCTATGGCGCCGACCGTCTCCTCGATCGGCACGTCGGGGTCGAGGCGGGCGATGCGGTAGACGTCGATGTGGTCGACGCCGAGGCGCTGGAGGGAGTAGGCGGCGAAGTTCTTCACGGCGGCGGGCCGCCCGTCGTACCCGGACCAGCCGCCGTTGGGATCGCGCAGGGCCCCGAACTTCACGCTGATCCGCGCCTGCTCCCGCAGTCCGGCGGGTGCCGCGCGCAGCGCCTCGCCGATCAGCATCTCGTTGTGCCCCATGGCGTAGAAGTCGCCGGTGTCCAGCAGCGTCACCCCGGCGTCTAGGGCGGCGTGGACGGTGGCGATCGACTCGCCCCGGTCGGCTTCTCCGTAGAGCGCGGACATTCCCATGCACCCGAGTCCGAGGGCGGAGACGCGGGGGCCGGTGTTTCCGAGAGAACGCGTTGGCATCGTCATGCCCCCACTCTGACACGACAGCTGACAGATTTCAATATCTGTCAGCTGTCACCTGTCAGTTGTTGACTGCCAGATGCCATCCGCCACTCCCCCCCGTCGGCACGACGAAGCCCCCGGCACCGGACCCGTCTGGGTCCGGCACCGGGGGCCGAGTACAGCTACCGGAAGTCAGGCGCCGATCAGGCGCGCGGCCAGGTACCCCTCGATCTGGTCGAGCGACACCCGCTCCTGCTTCATCGAGTCGCGCTCGCGGACCGTCACCGCGTTGTCCTCGAGCGTGTCGAAGTCGACCGTCACGCAGAACGGCGTGCCGATCTCGTCCTGGCGGCGGTAGCGGCGGCCGATCGCGCCGGCGTCGTCGAACTCGATGTTCCAGTTCTGCCGCAGCGCCTGGGCGAGACCCTTGGCCTTCGGGGACAGCTCCGGGTTGCGGGAGAGCGGCAGGACGGCCGCCTTCACCGGGGCCAGGCGCGGGTCGAGGCGCAGCACCGTGCGCTTCTCCATCTTGCCCTTGGCGTTGGGCGCCTCGTCCTCGATGTAGGCGTCCAGCAGGAACGCCAGCATCGCGCGGCCGACACCGGCCGCCGGCTCGATGACGTACGGCGTCCAGCGCTCGCCGGCTTCCTGGTCGTAGTAGGCGAGGTCCTGGCCGGAGGCCTTGCTGTGCGCGCCGAGGTCGTAGTCGGTGCGGTTGGCGACGCCCTCCAGCTCGCCCCACTCACTGCCGCCGAACTGGAAGCGGTACTCGATGTCGGCGGTGCGCTTGGAGTAGTGGGAGAGCTTCTCGGCCGGGTGCTCGAACCAGCGCATGTTCTCCTCGCGCAGACCCAGGCCGGTGTACCAGTTCCAGCGTTGCTCCATCCAGTACTCCTGCCACTTCTCGTCCTCGCCCGGCTTGACGAAGAACTCCATCTCCATCTGCTCGAACTCGCGGGTGCGGAAGATGAAGTTGCCGGGCGTGATCTCGTTGCGGAAGGACTTGCCCATCTGGGCGATGCC
>NZ_JAVRHI010000533.1:0-23118 GCF_034105845.1 Streptomyces sp. CRN 30
ACCCGAGAGACTCTCTCAGGCTTTCCTCCGGGCGCTTCCCTTCGGTCTTGCGTTTCCGACTCTATCAGATCTTTCCGATCCGATTTCCTCGGTGCTTTCCAGGTTCCCGCTTCCGCGTTTCCCTTTCCGGCGATTCCGACTTTATCAGAAGTTCTGAGTCGGAATTTCCGCTCCGCCCCGGAGGTGGCTCCCCCGGCACTTGAAGGTTCCGGGTGCCCCCTCGGGCAGAGCCGTAAACCTACTGGAGCGGGGCGCCTCGATGCAAATCGAGGCGCCCCGCTCCCAGTTGACGCGTGCGTCGTCCCACGCCGTGGGCCGTACGTGGCTGGTCAGACCTCCACGACGACCGGAAGGATCATCGGCCGACGCCGGTAGTTGTCCGACACCCACTTGCCCAGCGTGCGGCGGATGAGTTGCTGCAGCTGGTGCGGCTCGACGACGCCGTCCTGCGCCGAGCGCTCGAGCGTCTCCGTGATCTTCGGGATCACCGCACCGAAGGCGGAGTCCTCGATCCCGGAGCCGCGGGCCTGGACGTGCGGACCACCGGTGATCTTCCCGGTGGACGAGTCGATCACCACGAAGACCGAGATGATGCCCTCGTCACCGAGGATCTTGCGGTCCTTGAGCGCGGGCTCGCCGACTCCACCCACAGAGAGGCCGTCCACGTAGACGTAGCCGGCCTGGACCTTGCCGGAGATCTTCGCCTTGCCCTCGATCAGGTCGACGGCCACGCCGTCCTCGGCGATGACGATGCGGTCGTGCGGGACGCCGGTCATGGCTCCCAGCTCGGCGTTGGCCCGCAGGTGGCGCCATTCGCCGTGGACCGGCATCAGATTCTTCGGTCGGCAGATGTTGTAGAAGTACAGCAGCTCGCCGGCGGAGGCGTGGCCCGAGACGTGCACCTTGGCGTTGCCCTTGTGGACGACGTTGGCGCCCCAGCGGGTGAGGCCGTTGATCACCCGGTAGACCGCGTTCTCGTTGCCGGGGATCAGCGACGACGCCAGGATCACCGTGTCGCCCTGGACGATCCGGATCTGGTGATCGCGGTTGGCCATGCGCGACAGGGCGGCCATCGGTTCGCCCTGGGAGCCCGTGCAGACGAGCACGACCTCGTGGTCCGGCAGGTCGTCCAGCGTCTTCACGTCCACGACCAGGCCCGGTGGGACCTTGAGGTAGCCGAGGTCGCGTGCGATGCCCATGTTCCTGACCATGGAGCGGCCGACGAAGGCGACCCGGCGGCCGTACTCGTGGGCCGCGTCCAGGATCTGCTGGATGCGGTGGACGTGGCTGGCGAAGCTGGCCACGATGATCCGCTTGCGGGCGTTCGCGAAGACCTGGCGCAGGACGTTGGAGATGTCGCGCTCGTGCGGGGTGAACCCGGGGACCTCGGCGTTGGTGGAGTCGGTGAGGAGGAGGTCGATGCCCTCCTCGCTCAGCCGGGCGAACGCGTGCAGGTCCGTGAGCCGGTTGTCCAGCGGCAGCTGGTCCATCTTGAAGTCGCCGGTGTGGACCACCATGCCCGCGGGGGTGCGGATGGCGACCGCGAGGGCGTCCGGAATGGAGTGGTTGACCGCGATGAACTCGCAGTCGAAGGGACCGATGCGCTCGCGGTTCCCCTCGACGACCTCGAGGGTGTAGGGGCGGATGCGGTGCTCCTGGAGCTTGGCCTCGATGAGGGCGAGGGTGAGCTTGGAGCCGATCAGGGGGATGTCCGGCTTCTCGCGGAGCAGGAACGGGACGGCACCGATGTGGTCCTCGTGGCCGTGCGTGAGCACGATGCCCTCGATGTCGTCGAGACGGTCCCGGATGGACGAGAAGTCCGGCAGGATCAGATCGACTCCGGGCTGCTCCTCCTCGGGGAAGAGCACGCCGCAGTCGACGATCAGCAAGCGTCCGCCGTACTCGAAGACGGTCATGTTCCGGCCGATCTCGCCGAGACCGCCGAGCGGAGTGACGCGCAGACCGCCCGCGGGGAGCTTCGGCGGCGGGCCCAGTTCAGGGTGCGGATGACTCAAAAGACTCTCCTCACCACACACGCCACGTGCCTGTGGGGCACGTGGCGCGCATGACGTTCGTGCAAAAGCAGTTGTTGGTGGGTGCAGGCACCTGCGTCCTGCCTATTCAGTTGTGAAGTCCGTTGTCAGAGCTGTACCCCGCCGGCAGCAAGATCGATCTTGAGCTGGGCGGTCTCCTCGGGCGTCAGCTCGACCATGGGAGCCCGCAGGGGCCCGGCGGGCAGGCCCTGCAGGGCGAGCGCCGCCTTGGTGGTCATCACACCCTGGGTGCGGAACATCCCGGTGAAGACGGGGAGCAGCCTCTGATGTATCTCGGTCGCCTTCTGGACGTCGCCGGAGACGTACGCCTCGACCAGGGCGCGCAGCTCCGGCGTCACGACGTGGCCGACGACCGAGACGAAGCCGACCGCGCCCACCGAGAGCAGCGGCAGGTTCAGCATGTCGTCGCCGGAGTACCAGGCCAGACGCGACCGGGCGATGGCCCAGCTCGCGCGGCCCAGGTCACCCTTGGCGTCCTTGTTGGCGACGATCCTCGGGTGCTCCGCGAGCCGTACGAGCGTCTCGGTGCTGATCGGGACACCGCTGCGGCCGGGGATGTCGTACAGCATCACCGGCAGCCCGGTGGCGTCGGCGACGGCCGTGAAGTGCCGGTACAGGCCTTCCTGCGGGGGCTTGTTGTAGTACGGCGTGACGACCAGCAGGCCGTGCGCGCCGGCCTGCTCCGCCGTGCGGGCCAGTTCGATGCTGTGGTGGGTGTCGTTCGTGCCGACACCGGCGACCACGTGGGCGCGGTCGCCGACGGCCTCCACGACGGCTCGCAGGAGGTCCGCTTTCTCCGCGTCACCGGTGGTCGGGGACTCACCGGTGGTGCCGTTGACGATCAGGCCGTCGTTGCCTGCGTCCACCAGGTGGGTGGCGAGCCGCTGTGCGCCGTCGAGGTCGAGTGCGCCGTCCGCCGTGAAAGGCGTGACCATGGCGGTGAGGACCCGCCCGAAGGGGGTCTGCGGAGTGGAGGTCGGAGCCATGGGTAACACGCTACTCGTTGCTCAAGACGCGGTCTGCCCTCGGGGGGCCGGGAAAGTCCTGACAAAGGTGGAGCCCGGCACTGCCTGCTCGGGGGTTCAAGCAGTGCCGGGCCCGTTCGATCAGGCTAGATGAACTTCACGAATAGCCGCAATCCGGACACTTCGCCCTACCGTCCCGTACGTGTGTGCGCCATGCGTCACGGGGGCGTGGTGGTGCCCCGCGGAGCGCGCCGTGGGCGCCCGCCGGTCGTTACGGCGCCACACGTCCGTTCGCGTTGAAGGCCGCGTACGTCAGCGGCATGAGCTTCGCCCACTCCGCCTCCATCTTCTCGCCGACCATCTCGATCTCCCGCTGTGGGAAGGACGGCACCTTCGCCAGCTCGTGCTGGGTGCGCAGACCGAGGAAGTGCATCAGCGAGCGGGCGTTGCACGTGGCGTACATCGAGGAGTACAGGCCGACGGGGAGGACCGTGCGGGCGACCTCGCGGGCGACGCCCGCGGCGAGCATCTCCCGGTACGCCTCGTACGCGGACGCGTACGCGTCCTGCGTGACGCGGCCGACGAGCTCCTGCTGGGCCTGGGTGCCCTCGACGAAGCGGTACTTGCCGGGGCGGCCCTCCTGGATCAGCTTGCGGGACTCGTCGGGGACGTAGAAGACCGGCTGGAGCTCCCGGTAGCGACCCGATTCCTCGTTGTACGACCAGCCGACGCGGTGCCGCATGAACTCGCGGAAGACGAAGATCGGGGCGCTGATGAAGAACGTCATCGAGTTGTGCTCGAAGGGGCTGCCGTGCCGGTCCCGCAGCAGGTAGTTGATCAGGCCCTTGGATCGCTCCGGGTCCTTCTGCAGCTCGTCCAGGGACTGCTCGCCCTTGGTGGAGACGCGGGCGGCGAAGAGCACGTCGGCGTCGGACGCGCTGTGCTTGACCAGCTCGACGGAGACGTCGCTGCGGAACTCGGGCTTGAAATCGTCGGCGGGGGTGTCGGTCACGGCTCGTGGGGTCCCTTCCTGCACTTCTCTCGGGCGGCGCCCACTTTACGGCCCGGCACCGACAACGGGCGGTTCCGAGGTGTGCGGCGACTCCCGGCCACAGAACTTCTGCGAACTTCTGCGAAAGCGGTGATTCAGGGCACCTTTTGGGTCACTCGCTCGTCTGTATAGATGACAGTGATCCGTTCGAGTTCCCGAGGAGGAGCACGACTCATGTCCCGTCGGCGCGAGCCCGTTCCGTTCGCCTTCGTCGCCGAAGCCGACAGGTTCCGCAGCAACGTCACTCCCCCGCCCCGCCAGCGGGCCACCGTGAGCCAGATAGCCGGACGGTGGCTGATGGGGCTCACCGTCACCGCGGGGCTCGTGGGCTCCCTGATCTTCGGCGTTCCCGCGCTGTCGATCGACCAGTCCCCCGCACAGTCGCAGCAGTCCGAGGCGTCCCAGAACCGCTGACGGCTCCGTACGGCCGACGGCACTCCCCCGGCCCCGGCGGCGCGGGACGTGCCCCGCCCGGGCCGCCCGAGGGTGGTAAGCGGGGACACGGCTCGATAATCTCCGGGCACAGCCCTGGTGGATGGAGTGAGGAACAGCCGTGCCCCTGCCTTTCCTGACCGCGGACCGCGCTTTCGACGAGGCGGTGGACGACCCGGCGCTGCCCTTCGGCGACCGTGACCGCTGGCGCCGGCCCTACCGTCCCGGTCCGTGGCGGGTGGGAGCGGCCGCACTCCTGCTGCTGCTCGCCTCGTACGTGCTGGTCGCGGCGGTCATCATCGCGTTCGCCGGCACCCTGACGGCCGGGGCGGTCTGCTTCGGCGCGGCCGTGCTCGTCATCGTCTGCGCCCTGCGGATGCTGCGCATGGGGATCTGGGTGAGTGCGCGGGGTCTGCGTCAGGTGGGCTTCCTCACCACGCGCACGGCTCCCTGGGAGCAGGTCGTCTCCGCGCGGACGGTCCAGCAGCCGGTGCGCTGGCTCGGCGTACCGCGCACGGTGCAGGGCCAAGCCCTGCTCCTGGCGCGGAAGGACCGGGCGCCCGAGGACCTGACACCGCTGCTGACCACGCACAACGCCGACTTCCTCGGCCGCCCGCTGGCCTTCGACCGGGCCGCGGACACCGTGGAGGCGTGGGTCGCGGAGTACGGGCGGGCCTGATCCCGCGGTGATGCGAGCAGTGGGGGCCGGTCCGTGGCATACGGATCGGCCCCCATCGCGTGCGTGCTCGGGTTCTTCAGGCCGGCTGGACCGGCTTGCCGTCGTGCAGGGCGATCGCGCGCTGCATCGCCTTGCGGGCCCGCGGGGTGTCCCGGGCGTCGTGGTAGGCCACGGCGAGCCGGAACCAGCTGCGCCAGTCCTCGGGGGCGTCCTCGGTCTCGGCCTTGCGCCGGGCGAAGACCTCGTCGGCCGAGTCACGGTCGATCCGGCCCCCCGGCGTGCGCTTCAGCTCGTCGACGGGCAGCCCGCCCTCGGCGTCGAGCTCGGCGGCGAGGGCGTTGGCCCGGCGGACGAACTGGGTGTTCTTCCACAGGAACCAGAGCCCGATCAGTGGCAGGACGAGGACCGCGAGCCCGAGGACGACCCCCACCGGCTCACCGGTCCCGATGAGCAGCACACCGCGGCTGCCGACCAGGACGAAGTAGACGACCAGGACGGCGGCCGTGACGACATAGGTGATCTTCGCGCGCATCGTGTCGGTGTCGGCTCTCGGTTCAGCCCAGGTCGAGGAAGTGCTCGAGGCCGAAGGTGAGCCCCGGGGTGCTCACCAGGCGGCGGGCGCCCAGCAGGATGCCCGGCATGAAGCTGCTGTGGTGCAGGGAGTCGTGCCGGACGGTGAGGGTCTCGCCCTCGCCGCCGAGCAACACCTCCTGGTGGGCGAGGAGGCCCCGCAGGCGTACCGCGTGCACGGGCACGCCGTCGACGTCCGCGCCGCGCGCCCCGTCCAGGGCCGTCACCGTGGCGTCCGGCTGCGGGGCGCTGCCCGCCTTGCGGCGCGCCTCGGCGATGAGCTGGGCCGTGCGGGTGGCGGTGCCGCTCGGGGCGTCCACCTTGCCCGGGTGGTGCAGCTCGACGACCTCCACCGACTCGAAGTACGGCGCCGCGATCTGCGCGAACTTCATGGTGAGTACGGCGCCGATGGAGAAGTTGGGCGCGATGAGCACGCCCGTCTCCGGGGACTGGTCGAGCCATCCCTTCAGCTGCGCGAGGCGCTCGTCGGTCCAGCCCGTCGTGCCGACCACGGCGTGGATGCCGTGCCGTACGCAGAAGTCGAGGTTGCCCATCACGGAGGCCGGGGTGGTCAGCTCGACCACGACCTGGGCGTCCCGCTCGGCCAGTGTCTCCAGCCGGTCACCGCGGCCCAGGGCGGCGACCAGCTCCATGTCCTCGGCCGCCTCGACGGCCCGTACGGCCTCGGATCCGATGCGGCCCCTGGCACCGAGGACCGCCACGCGCAGCTTGCTCATGTAGTTGCTTCCTTAGGGGTCGAGAACCGTACGTCAGGCGACGGCGTCGTGCAGCCGGGCGGCCTGCTTGTCCTTGAGCGGGCCGATGACCGACAGCGAGGGACGCTGTCCGAGGATGTCGCGGGCGACCTCACGGACCTCGTCCGGGGTGACCGCCGCTATCGCGCCCAGCATGTCGTCGACGGACATCTGTTCGCCCCAGCACAGCTCACTCTTGCCGATACGGTTCATCAGCGCACCCGTGTCCTCCAGGCCGAGGACCGTGGAGCCGCGCAGCTGGCCGATGGCGCGGTCGATCTCCTCGTCGGGCAGACCGTGCTCGGCCACCTGGTCGAGCTCGTCACGGCAGATCTTCAGCACGTCGTGGACCTGGCTGGGCCGGCAGCCCGCGTAGACACCGAAGAGTCCGCAGTCGGCGAAGCTCGAGGTGTACGAGTACACGCTGTACGCCAGGCCGCGCTTCTCGCGCACCTCCTGGAAGAGCCGGGAGGACATGCCGCCGCCGAGCGCGGTGTTGAGCACGCCGAGGGCCCAGCGACGGTCGTCGGTACGGGCGATGCCGGGCATGCCGAGGACGACGTGCGCCTGCTCGGTCTTGCGGGTGAGCAGCTCGACGCGGCCTGCCGTGCGCAGGGCGCGCCGGCCGTCGCGCGGGGCGACGGGGGTCGCGTCGAGGCGCGTCAGGGCGCCCGCGCGCTCGAAGGCGGCGCGGACCTGTCGTACGACCTTGTTGTGGTCGACGTTGCCGGCGGCCGCGACGACGAGGTGCGTCGGGTCGTAGTGCTTCCTGTAGAAGCGGCGGATGCGGTCGGCGGTGAGGGCGTTGACCGTGTCGACCGTGCCGAGGACCGGACGGCCGAGGGGGGTGTCCCCGAGCATTGTGTGCGCGAACAGGTCGTGCACGCAGTCGCCCGGGTCGTCCTCGGTCATCGCGATCTCTTCGAGGATGGCGCCGCGCTCGACGTCGACGTCCTCCTGGAGGATCTGCGAGTCGGTGAGCATGTCGCAGACGACGTCGATGGCGAGCGGCAGGTCGGTGTCGAGCACGCGTGCGTAGTAGCACGTGTACTCCTTCGCCGTGAACGCGTTCATCTCGCCGCCGACCGCGTCGATCGCGGCCGAGATGTCGAGCGCGCTGCGCCGTGAGGTGCCCTTGAAGAGCAGGTGCTCGAGGTAGTGCGTGGCGCCGTTCAGCGACGGGGTCTCGTCGCGGGAGCCCACGTGCGCCCAGATGCCGAAGGTCGCCGAGCGCACGGAGGGCAGTGTCTCGGTGACGATGCGCAGACCACCGGGGAGGGTGGTCCTGCGGACCGTGCCGATGCCGTTCTCGCCCTTGATGAGGGTTTGGGTACGGGCGACGGCCCGCGCCTCGGTGGAGGTGCGGGCCGTCGCCTTGGAGCTGTGGGACGTCACTTGTCGGCGTCGTCCTTCTTGTCGTCGTCGTTCTCGGAGCTCTCTTCGCCCTCGATCACGGGGATGAGGGAGAGCTTGCCACGGGAGTCGATCTCGGCGATCTCGACCTGGACCTTGGCACCCACGGCGACCACGTCCTCGACGTTCTCCACGCGCTTGCCGCCGGCGAGCTTGCGGATCTGCGAGATGTGCAGCAGACCGTCCTTGCCCGGGAGCAGCGACACGAACGCGCCGAAGGTCGTCGTCTTCACGACGGTGCCCAGGTAGCGCTCGCCGACCTCCGGCATGGTCGGGTTGGCGATGCCGTTGATCGTGGCGCGGGCGGCCTCGGCCTGCGAGCCCTGCGCGGCACCGATGTAGATGGTGCCGTCGTCCTCGATCGTGATGTCGGCGCCGGTGTCCTCCTGGATCTGGTTGATCATCTTGCCCTTGGGGCCGATGACCTCACCGATCTTGTCGACCGGGATCTTCACGGTGATGATCCGCGGCGCGTTGGGGGACATCTCGTCCGGCGTGTCGATCGCTTCCATCATCACGTCGAGGATGTGGAGGCGGGCGTCGCGGGCCTGCTTGAGGGCCGCGGCCAGGACGGAGGCCGGGATGCCGTCCAGCTTGGTGTCGAGCTGGAGGGCGGTGACGAACTCCTTGGTGCCGGCGACCTTGAAGTCCATGTCGCCGAAGGCGTCCTCCGCACCGAGGATGTCGGTGAGGGTCACGTAGTGCGTCTCGCCCTCGATCTCCTGGGAGATCAGGCCCATGGCGATACCGGCGACGGGGGCCTTGAGCGGCACACCGGCGTTCAGCAGCGACATGGTGGAGGCGCAGACCGAGCCCATGGACGTCGAGCCGTTGGAGCCGAGGGCCTCGGACACCTGACGGATCGCGTACGGGAACTCCTCGCGCGTCGGCAGCACCGGCACGAGCGCGCGCTCGGCGAGGGCGCCGTGGCCGATCTCGCGGCGCTTCGGGGAGCCGACGCGGCCGGTCTCACCGGTGGAGTACGGCGGGAAGTTGTAGTTGTGCATGTAGCGCTTGCGGGTCACCGGGGAGAGGGTGTCCAGCTGCTGCTCCATGCGGAGCATGTTGAGGGTGGTGACGCCCAGGATCTGGGTCTCGCCACGCTCGAACAGCGCGGAGCCGTGGACCCGCGGGATGGCCTCGACCTCGGCGGCCAGGGTGCGGATGTCGGTGACACCGCGGCCGTCGATGCGCTTCTTCTCCTTGATGACGCGCTCACGGACCAGGGACTTGGTCAGCGAGCGGTACGCGGCGGAGATCTCCTTCTCGCGGCCCTCGAACTGCGGGAGCAGCTTCTCGGCGGCCAGACCCTTGACGCGGTCCAGCTCGGCCTCGCGGTCCTGCTTGCCCGCGATGGTGAGCGCCTGGGAGAGCTCGCCCTTGACAGCGGCCGTGAGGGCCTCCAGGACGTCGTCCTGGTAGTCGAGGAAGATCGGGAACTCGCCGGTCGGCTTCGCGGCCTTGGCGGCGAGGTCGGCCTGGGCCTTGCAGAGCACCTTGATGAAGGGCTTCGCGGCGTCCAGACCGGCGGCGACGACCTCCTCGGTGGGCGCCTCGGCGCCGCCCTTGACGAGCTGGATGGTCTTCTCGGTGGCCTCGGCCTCGACCATCATGATCGCGACGTCGCCGTCCTCCAGGGTGCGGCCCGCGACGACCATGTCGAAGACGGCGTCCTCGAGCTCGGAGTGCGTCGGGAAGGCCACCCACTGGTTGTTGATCAGCGCGACGCGGACGCCGCCGATCGGGCCCGAGAAGGGCAGGCCGGCCAGCTGGGTGGACGCGGACGCGGCGTTGATCGCGACGACGTCGTACAGGTGGTCGGGGTTGAGCGCCATGATCGTGGCGACGACCTGGATCTCGTTGCGCAGGCCCTTCCTGAAGGACGGGCGCAGCGGACGGTCGATGAGGCGGCAGGTGAGGATGGCGTCCTCGGAGGGCCGGCCCTCGCGCCGGAAGAAGGAACCGGGGATCTTCCCGGCCGCGTACATGCGCTCCTCGACGTCCACCGTGAGGGGGAAGAAGTCGAGCTGGTCCTTCGGGTTCTTGGAAGCGGTGGTGGCCGACAGCACCATGGTGTCGTCGTCCAGGTAGGCCACGGCCGAGCCGGCGGCCTGACGGGCCAGGCGGCCCGTCTCGAAGCGGATGGTGCGGGTGCCGAAGGAGCCGTTGTCGATGACGGCCTCGGCGTAGTGGGTCTCGTTCTCCACCAGCGTGTTCTCCGTTACATGTCGTCTTTTCGTCCCCTTGCCCGTGTGGCAGGGGGACGGTGGCGGAGAAGCGCCTCCGTCTGGTGCGGGCCGGTCTTCGATCGAAGCACCCGGGTACCTCTGTCCCCCGGGGGCCACTACCGAGGACCGGCGGCGGCGAGGTGCGCTTCTCCTCGTTCGTTCGTGATCTTCGTTGTCGTTCGGTGTGCGTGACATCGTCCGTGTACCCGGTTCGGACCGGATACCGTCACGCTGAGTCGTACGTACCGCGTTGTGCTACCAGCCTACAAAGCGGCGGTGACAACGCGCACCTTTCCGTACGTACGGCAAAGGGAGCGGCCCCCTGATCCCGGGAACCGCTCCCTCCACGGCGTCTTACTTGGCGCCGCCGGCCGCACCGCGGCGGATGCCGAGGCGGTCGACCAGCGTACGGAAGCGCTGGATGTCCTTCTTGGCCAGGTACTGCAGCAGGCGGCGGCGCTGACCGACCAGGATCAGCAGACCACGACGGGAGTGGTGGTCGTGCTTGTGGGTCTTGAGGTGCTCGGTCAGGTCCGAGATACGGCGCGAGAGCATCGCGACCTGGACCTCGGGGGAGCCGGTGTCGCCCTCCTTGGTACCGAACTCGGCGAAAATCTGCTTCTTCGTAGCGGCGTCGAGCGACACGCGTACTCCTTGTGAGTCTTCTTCGTCTGCCACCGAGTGCCCCTGGTCTGCATCGCAGGGGAGCTTCCATGACTCGGGAGGCGGGGATCCGCTGGGCGCGGCCCCCAGATCCGGCTGTCGCCAGGAAATCCGGAGGTGCGTACACGAACGGCCGTCACACAGCGTACCAGCCCGGCAGCGGAGCCCCGGTCCGGGCCCGGCAGCGGCGCCGGACGCGGCAGCGGCTGCCACCCGCAGGTGACAGCCGCTGTGTGCCGTTGACGACCGGTCGGGGTCAGCCGCTGGTCACGCCCCGGGCCGCCGCGTACAGGTCGAGCACCGCCAGGCAGAGCGGGACGAGCGAGAGCAGGACCGCGCCCTCGGACAGGTCGAGCATGCGGC
Organism: Streptomyces sp. CRN 30; assembly: GCF_034105845.1. Lineage (NCBI taxonomy): Bacteria > Bacillati > Actinomycetota > Actinomycetes > Kitasatosporales > Streptomycetaceae > Streptomyces > Streptomyces sp. CRN 30. The sequence goes on from NZ_JAVRHI010000533.1 coordinate 11,174, forward strand.
CCCAGAACGGGGTCACGCCCTTGCGCGGCACGACCAGGGCGATGGCCACCAGCAGCGTCGCGCCCAGGGCGACGGCGGCGGAGAGCCAGATGGTGCGGAAGTCCAGCGGAGCGCTGTTCCCGTTGAAGGTGAGTTCCTTGATGATGTCGGCCGGCGGGTTGAGGGCGAGGCCGAGCACCAGTGCGCAGATCGTGGCGATGCCCGAGAACATCAGGGTCACGACCTGGGAGGTGTACAGGAAGAGGCGCGCCCGCATCAGCATGGCGAGACCGGCCGCCAGCGACAGCAGCTGGGCCCAGCCGCTGGTGGAGAAGCCGAGCACCACACCGGCGGAGGCCACGCCGCCGATCGCGCAGCCGCCGACGAGGCCGAGCATCAGTTCGTGTCCGCGGCGCGCCTGGTCGGCGATGACCTGGAAGTCGACCGGCTCCTGCTCCTGCTGGTCGTCGCCGCGCCCGCGCTTGGCGACCTGGTCGGGCGAGCGGAACCCTATGGGCAGCTTGGCGAAGCGGGCGGACCAGCCGGGGAGGAAGCCGATGCCGGCCACCATGACCACGGCGGTGACGGCGGCGGCGTGGCGCGGCTCGGCCTCCATGACGATCGCGGCGAAGGTGGCGAGGACGCCGACGCCGGCGGCGAAGGCGGCGGAGACGAAGGGAGCGTCGTTGCGCGGCAGCATCAGGACGAGCAGCACCGAGGCGATGAGCACGACGGAGCAGCCGATGAGGAAGTGCAGCCGTCCGGGTCCCTCGCCCGCGGGGACGCCCAGCACGCCGGAGCCGCCGACCAGCAGGTGCGGCAGTGCGGCCAGGCCGAGGGCGAGCGCCGCCTGGTGGTCGTCGTACACCCGCGCGCGTACGGCCGCCAGCGCGACGAGGACGACACCGGTGACGCCCGCGATGACGCCCGGCACGCCGTTCATGTCGTGGACGACCGGCTCGGAGAACCACAGCACCAGGGCCATCATGGTCAGCAGCAGCGCGCCGGCGGCCAGGCCGACGACGCGCATCATGCCGTCGTTCCAGCTGCGGCGGTCGGACTCGACGGCGGCGGCCACGGCGTCCACGACGTCGTCGAAGACGGCGGGCGGCAGGGAGTCGGCGAACGGGCGCAGGAGCAGCAGTTCGCCGTCGCGAATCTGCTGTTCGGCGAGGGAACGGCCGTCGTCGAGGACGGAACCGTCCCTGCGCACCAGGTTGTAGCCGGTGGGCGCGGCCTCGTCGGGCGTCTGCCCGGACAGCCGCAGGACCTCCGGGTACACGTCGGAGAGCGGTACGTCCTCCGGGAGTGCCACATCGATCCGGCTGTTCGGCGCCGCCACCGTGACTCTGCAGAATCCGGTTGCTGAGACCGTACTCACCTGACGGTTCCCCCTCGTCCAGTGATGGTGATCGGACGCGGTCCGCCGGGGCGATGCCCGTACCGCGCTTCATTTCGGAGCGTCACCCTACCGCCCCCACTCGGCATCTCCCCATCCCCTCCCGGCTCAGGAGCCCCGCAGAACAGTAGGATCAACGCCCGACTCATGGGTCCGGCGGAGACCGGCCCACAGGCCCGGCAGAGCCCGGCGAGTTGACGTGCGTACGGGGGCCGTCACAACGGGGGCGGTTCAAGATTGCGATTGCGTGAAGGACTGGTGCAACGGTGAGCGTCGTCATCGTCAAGCGCCCACCGCGGGTGTTCCCGCCGGAGGTGCCGAGTGAGGAGCTCAAGCTCGAGTCCCCTCCCGAACTGCCCCGCAACGAGGACGACAGTCTGCTGATGAACCTGCTGCCGATGCTCGGCATGGGGTCGTCGGCGGCGTTCTTCTTCATGCCGGGCGCCCAGGGGTTCATGAGGATCATGGGCATGCTCATGCTGGCGTCCACGGTCGCCATGGTGATCGCCCAGATCGTGCGGGCCCGCAAGGGTCCGTCCGGGCAGATGGCCGAGGGCCGTCGCGACTACCTCAAGTACCTGGCGCAGAAACGGCGTGAGGTGCGGCGCACCGCGCACAAGCAGCGCGACGCCCAGCACTACCTGCACCCGGCGCCGGAGCAGCTGTGGGCGCTGGTCGCGGAGGGCTCGCGGCTGTGGGAGCGGCGTTCCACGGACCCGGACTTCGCCCAGGTGCGGCTCGGCCTCGGGCCGCAGCAGCTGGCGACCCCGCTGATCGCGCCCGAGACGGCGCCGGTGGACGAGCTGGAGCCGCTGACCGCCCACGCGATGCAGCAGTTCATCGCCGGCTACGGCGCCCTGAACGACCTCCCGCTGGCGATCGGGCTGCGCTCCTTCTACCACGTGACGGTCTCCGGTGACTCCGAGACGGTGTACGGCCAGACCCGGGCGATGGTCGGTCAGCTGACCTCCCTGCACTCGCCCGAGGACCTGGTGGTGGCGGTCGTGGCCGCACCGGGCGCGGCGGTGGACTGGGAGTGGACCAAGTGGCTGCCGCACATGCAGCACAAGGAGGCCGACGGCGCCGGCAGCGGCCGGCTGATGTGCTACGACCTCGGCGAGGTGGAGGAGTTGCTCGCCCAGCAGCTGGAGGGGCGGCCCCGGTGGAGCCGGGACGGCCAGCCGGTCCTTGACCAGCCGCACGTGGTCGTCGTGCTGGACGGCGGTGGCGTACCGCCGGACTCCGTCCTCGCCTCCGCGGAGGGCCTGCAGGGCGTGACCATCCTCGAGGTGGTGCCCGGTGACCTCGACGAGCCGCGCGGCTCGCTGACGATCCGGTCGTACCCCGACGGCATGGAGCTGGAGGCGGGTACCGGTGTGTTCACCGGCACCCCCGACGTGCTGTCGCAGGCGCAGGCGGAGTCGCTGGCCCGGCAACTGGCGCCGCTCCGGCTGGGCGCGGCGGACGCGGACGAGCCGCTGCTGGCGAACCTGGACTTCACCGACCTGATGCAGATCGGCGACGCGGCGGGCGTGGACGTCTCGCGCACCTGGCGGCCGCGCACGCTGCACGAGCGGCTGCGCGTGCCGATCGGTCTCGGCGAGAGCGGCGAGCCGGTCATGCTGGACATCAAGGAGGCCTCGCAGGAGGGCATGGGCCCGCACGGTCTGTGCGTCGGCGCCACCGGTTCCGGCAAGTCGGAGCTGCTGCGCACCCTGGTGCTGGGCCTGGCGGTCACCCACTCCTCCGAGACCCTGAACTTCGTCCTCGCGGACTTCAAGGGCGGTGCCACCTTCACCGGCATGGGCAACATGCCGCACGTCTCCGCGGTGATCACCAACCTGGCCGACGAACTCACGCTGGTGGACCGCATGCGCGACTCCATCACCGGTGAGCTGACCCGCCGCCAGGAGCTGCTGCGGCAGGCCGGCAACTACGCCAACATCACCGACTACGAGAAGGCGCGCGCCGCGGGCGCCCCGCTCGACCCGCTGCCGTCGCTCGTCCTGATCATCGACGAGTTCAGCGAGCTGCTCGCCGCGAAGCCCGACTTCATCGAGATGTTCATCCAGATCGGCCGCATCGGCCGTTCGCTGGGTGTGCACATGCTGCTCGCGTCGCAGCGCCTGGAGGAGGGCAAGCTGCGCGGCCTGGACACCTTCCTCTCGTACCGCATCGGTCTGCGGACCTTCTCGGCGGCGGAGTCCCGTACGGCGATCGGCGTGCCCGACGCCTACCACCTGCCGAACGTGCCCGGCGCGGGCATCCTGAAGTACGGCACCGAGACGATGGTGCAGTTCAAGGCCGCGTACGTGTCGGGCACCTACCGGCCGAACGGGCCGGTGGCGCAGGGCGGTGGCCGGATCGACCGCTCGCCGGTGCTGTTCACCGCGGCGCCGGTACCGGTGCGGATACTGGCCGAGCCGGAGCCGGAGGCCCGTCCGGACCGGATCGACGACGCGCTCGCCGACACCGTGCTCGACGTCATCGTCAGTCGCCTGGACGGTCAGGGCCCGCCCGCCCACCAGGTGTGGCTGGCGCCGCTGGACGAGCCGGTCAGCCTCGACCAACTGCTGCCCGTGCTGGGCATCAGCGCGGAGCGCGGGCTGCACGCCGAGGGCTACCAGGCGCAGAGCAAGCTCGTCGTCCCGGTCGGCCTGGTCGACAAGCCCTTCGAGCAGCGCCGTGACGTGATGTACGTGGACGTGTCCGGCTCCTCCGGTCACACGCTGATCGTGGGCGGTCCGCAGTCCGGCAAGTCGACGCTCGTCCGCACGATGGTCGCGTCGTTCGCGCTCACCCACACGCCCGCCGAGGTGCAGTTCTACGCCCTCGACTTCGGCGGCGGCGGCATGCTCGCGCTGGAGAGCCTGGTCCACATGGGCGGCGTGGCCTCCCGTCTGGACCAGGAGAAGGTCCGCCGTACGGTGGCGGAGGTGCACGGCATCCTGGGCGCCCGCGAGGAGTTCTTCCGCGCCAAGAGCATCGACTCGATGGCCACGTTCCGCAACCGCCGGGCGCAGGGCCACTACCCCGACCAGCACTGGGGCGACGTCTTCCTGATCATCGACGGCTGGGGGACGTTCAAGAACGACTACGAGATGCTCGACCCGGTCATCGCGGACATCGCGACCCGCGGTCTCGGTTTCGGCATCCACCTGATCGTCACGGCGACCCGGTACACCGAGATGCGGCCGGCGCTGCGCGACCAGATCCTCAGCCGCCTCGAGCTGCGGCTCGGTGACGCGATGGAGTCGGAGTTCGACCGCAAGCGGGCCGAGAACGTGCCGATGGGCAAGCCCGGCCGCGGTCTGTCCCCGGACAAGCTGGACTACCTCGCCGCCACGCCGCGCATCGACGGGTCGTCGACGGTGGAGGACATGGCCGACGGCATGGCGAACTTCGTCGCCGGCGTCAACAACGCCTGGCAGGGCCCGACGGCCCCGAAGGTGCGGATGCTGCCGACCATGCTGCCCGCGTCCGAGCTGCCCGCGGGCGGCGACTTCGCCAACCGCGGCATCGCGATCGGCGTCGACGAACTCACCCTGTCCCCCGTCTTCGTGGACTTCGAGACCGACCCGCTGTTCGTCGTCTACGGCGAGAGCGAGTCCGGCAAGTCCTCCCTGCTGCGGTTCATCGCCAAGCAGGTCTCGGAGCGGTACGCGCCGAACAAGGCGCTGTTCGTGGTCTCCGACTTCCGCCGGGCGCTGCTCGGCCAGGTCCCCGAGAGCCACATGTACAAGTACTGCGCCTCGGGTCCGCAGCTCCAGGAGGTCCTGGAGTCACTGGCCGGCTCGATGAGCCGCCGCATGCCCGGCCCCGACGTCACTCCGGACCAGCTGCGCAACCGCAGCTGGTACAGCGAGCCCGACGCGTTCATCTTCATCGACGACTACGACCTGGTCGCGACCTCGATGGGCAACCCGATGTCGGTCCTCATGGAGTACCTGCCGTTCGCGCGCGACCTGGGCCTGCGCATCATCCTGGCCCGCACCACGTCGGGCGCCTCCCGGTCGTCCTTCGAGCCGGTGCTCACCCGCATCAAGGAGCTGGGCGCGCAGGGCATCGTGCTCTCCGGCGACCCGTCGGAGGGCCCGGTGTTCAACAACATCAAGGCCACCCCGCTGCCGCAGGGACGGGGGCAGTTCATCTCGCGGCGGAGCAGTGGGCAGCTGGTGCAGACGGGGTTCCTGGCGGAGGGCTGAGACCGTCCGGCACGGCAGGGGTGGGCCGGCTCTGCGGCCCACCCCGTTTGCTTCCGGTGCCGGGACGGGACCCGATCCCGGGAACCGGTCGAACGATCACGTGCCGTCAGGGCCGGGCATCTGACGGGGAGAGCGCGTGACCGACTGCCTCAAGACCGACACCCGCCGAGCTGGGCCAGTTCGAGAAGACGCTGGAAGGGGCGAGGACGGAGCTGGACAACGTCCGCAAGTGGATGCAGGACGTGTCCACGCAGGACGTCGAAACCAAGGAACTGGACGCGGCCTGCGCCGAGTTCCACGAGCACAGTCACGTGAGAACGTCCTGACCCAGCTCGCGCAGGGCAGGGCACTGACCGTGGAGATGCAGCGGGAGGGCGTGGTCCACGCCTCCATCGGTGCGCACCGGGCGGACGAGGGCGCCATGGTGGAGTCGGTCGTCACGCCGGCCCGGCGCGAGACCCCCTGGATGCCTCCGAAGCCGGCGGCGGTGCGGGCCGCGACAGCGCGCAAGAACGCGCTGCCGGTCGCCGTGGTGGACCTGCCGTGCGGTCCTGGCGCGTTCACCGAAGCCGTGGTGGAGCTGCCCGTGGAGGCCGACCCCCAGGGGCGGTCCCTTCACGGAGCGACCGCGTACCTGCCGTTCCCGGACGGGCGGGATCTCGCCGTCCTCACGCTGACCACCACGGCCGTGGGAGCCCGCGAGCACTACCGCGACATCCACCGCGGCATGGCTCGGATGATGAGTTCCGACCTCGACCGCCAAGAACGGCACCACGCGCTTCACCTTCGCCGACCCCGAACGTCCGGACAGACAAGTCTCACTCCGCTACGGCGACCGGCTGGGCAGCGGGTACACCTTCTGGGTGCGTCAGGTCAGGCCGGGTCAGGTGGACGAGGTCTGGTTCGCGGGTGACCCTCGCTTCCTGAGCGTCGTCGGCGTTCCGGGACCGCGGCGGCTGCTCAACGTGGCACAGCGCGAGGCGCTCGACAACCGGATGTCGGCCCGCAAGCGCGCGTCAGCCCCGAGGCGCGGGAGCGTGCCAGGGCGGCGGGTGCGCGCGGGTCGGCTGAGTCCTTCCGGACAGCGGCGTGCGGTCATGCGTGCGGCGTGGACGGCGGTGGGGTACCGGCGCGGGGCGCGGGTACCCCACCGCCGCCTGCGGCCGGCTCAGTTGTACCAGTCGTGCAGGACGGCCTGTGCGTAGGCGAGGCGCGGGTCCAGACGCGAGGTGCGGACCCGGTACTTGCCGGTGAGCCCGTTGAACCGCAGGGCCGCGAGGCCCGGCACGGCACCGTCCTTCGCCCGCCATGCCGTACGCGAGGGCAGGTACCAGTCCGGGCCGCCGTATCCCCCGACGAGGCTTACCACGTTGAAGACCAGCACCAGCGGCGAGAGGACGACGTACACGGCCCACGCGGCGATGCTCCCACCGCGGCCGACCAGTCGCGTGCCGTCGGGCAGCGCCATCTCGTACCGGGGCCGCCGGCGGCTTCGTCGGACAGGCGGCCACAACACACCCAGCGCGGTTCCGTCGGCGCCGGTCACGGCCAGGCCGCTGTCCTCTCCTGTTCCCGGCGCCTGCCGGGCCACGAAGCACACGGGTTTTTGACCTGCTTGGTCCTCGTAGAGGGCGAAATCGGTCGTCGGCTCACCGGGCCCATCGGGCTTGTCCGGCCTCGGGAGAGTCCCTGCGGCGTAGAGAGGTGCGCCACCTCGTACCTTGACGACCCATCGACGGACCGCCGACGCTCCCTCGTCCGACGGCTGCATGCGCATGCGAAAGACAGTGACACTCACGTTTCCTGGCCCCAGTTGTCAGCGGTACTGGCGGTGATCGGCGTCATCGCCATCTCTTCCCAGAGGTCGGCTTCAGCCACGCGGGCAGAGCGCGGTACGGGATACCCGCTGCCGACAGGACGTGGAGGTACCCGTTGACCCGATCGCGGGTCCCGCCGCGCACCCAGACATGACGGCAGTGGAAAGCCCGTGCCAGCAGGTACACACTCAGCGAGAGCAGGACCGCCACCGGGGTGAGGAGGATGCCGTCGACCACCGCGTCGAAGTCGCCCCAGTCGGTGCTGTCGATCAGGAACCAGGCTCCGACCGCTCCGGGAGCGAACAGGAGACCACCCCACGCCCCGCGTGAGTTCATCCTCCTCAGCAGCTCCCGATGGCGATAAAGGAGCGCCGCGACCTCCGTGTCGGCCAGATAGTCGATGCCCCTGTCGGCGCCGATGGTCCGCACCGTCTCGGCCAGTCCCGGTACCGCCGTCAGCTGAGCGGATGTCACCGGCAACAGGCTGAGGGCCTTCTCGGAAACGGTGCCGTTCATGCCTCTCATCCGAACACGTCTCGCACAGGCTTCGCCTGCAGGGGCACCTCGATCGCCGGGTTGGCGTCGGCCGCCGGGTTCGCGTCGTACTTGTTGTTCTCCTCGTTCTCCTCGTTCTCCTCGCTCACCTCGCTCACCTCGTTCACCTCGTTCACCTCGTTCACCTCAAGGGTGTTCACGATGTTGAAGAAGAGCTCGGAGTACAGGTCCCAGTCCTCCATGCAGGGAGTGCTGAGCTCGAAGAGGACCATCTCCGCGGTCCGGCGGAGAGGCAGGAAAACGGATATCTTCCCGATCTCCACCTCCTCCGGCCGACCGGAATCGGTGATCTCCCCGGGAAGTTGCGTGATCTCCGCGGTGAACCGCGCCACCGCCTCGCCCGCCGCGAGCCAGAACGTCTCCACGCGCGTTCCGTCCCCGGAGCCCGCGAGTTCCGCGGCGACGCTCGAAGCGGTCGCTTTCCCACCTCCCGGCACGGACTCGAGCACAGTGGCGGTCACCGTCGCCGTGCTGCGGCGCCCCTCGATGTCGAGCAGGCAGAATCCGGCGTAGCCGACTCCGGCCTCCCGCATCTCGAGGACGACGGGCAGCTGAGCCGCGACGTACTGGAACCACAGTTCGGCGTTCCCCTGCGGATACACGTCCTGGGCCAGTTCGATCAGCGCTTCGTCGAGCTGGTCCACGGCTTCCTTCACAGGAAGCTCGAAGAAGGTGGGCGGTACGCGGAAAGCCAGACGCGGCGGAACGGCAGCCGCGGGGTCGGCCGCGGCACTGCCGGGAACCATCGTGTCCATGGGTTACGCCGCTCCCGCCGCCGACATGAACGTGTTGCTGGACGGCGCGCCGGCCGTCTTGGTCTCCGACGACCCCGACACCAGGCCGAGCCCGAGACCGATTCCCTTGATCCCCATCTGCGTGCCCCGCATCGTCCAGCTCCCCACGTCCAGGGCCTCGTCGCTGAGGCCCAGCCCCTTGCCGGCCCTCAGCAGGACCTGCTGGTACAGGAGGCCGTCGGCCATGCCCCTGGCCACGTTGACCGACGTCGCCATCTCGTCGGCGTGGGAGAAGACACCTGGGAGTCGTGGACCCACCGCGGCGGCTCTGGCCGCCTTCCCTCCCGCCATCAGTCCCTTGACCGCTCCGATGCCCGGCAGGACGCCCAGGCCGGCTCCGACCCAGTCCATGACCCCGACCTTGCCGCCGCGGGCCGTCTTGATCCCGTAACCGGCCAGAGCGAGCGCGCTGGCGCCGATGGCCAGCGCCCCGAACACCGCGCCCACGGGCGGGATGGCCATGGTCGCCAGGGACAGGATGGAAAGGGCGGAACCGATCTTGGAGAACAGGTCCGCGTTGTCGACCAGGAAGTCCTTGAAGCCGTCCCAGGCACCCTTCAGCCCGTCCGTGATCTTGTCCCAGATACCGAGGTCCGGCGGCCGGTTCTCCGCGGCCTCGCGGATGGCCTTCTCGGCCTTCGCGGCCTGCTCCTCCCAGTACTTGCGCAGTGCCTCGGCGTTCTGGAGGGTCCACTCGAGATTCCGCGCGGCATCCTGGGCCGCCGTCTCGGCGGCGTTGGCCTCCTCCGAGAGGGCCTTGGACTCCGGCTCGGTGAGCTGTCGGAACATCGCCTGCTGAATCCTGGCGTTGACCCGGTCGACCGCTTGGTTCTTCTGCTCCAGCAGCTTCCGCTCCTCGACGGCGTCCGCCTCCATGGCTTTGGCCTGCCGCTGCATGGTCTGGAGCTCCGAGTGCCAGCCTCTGAGCGCCTTCGAACAGGCGGCCATCGACTCGTGACCCTGCTTGAGGTACTTGGGCAGCTCGCCGATCTTCTCCTGGAACTTGGCGGCGGCCTCCCCCTCCCACACACCGTCCGTCTTGCCGATGCTCAGCAGCATCTCGCGCAGCTCGTCGAGCTCGTCGCCGACCGTCTTGACGTCGTACGCCAGTGACTCGATCGTGTGAAGGTCGCCCTTGGCTGGATTGAACGTCAGCCCGGGCCAGTCGGAATCGTCGAACATTCCATAAGCCATTGACTTCTCCCCGTTGTCTGCGTGACGACGTTGTGCACGTTGTGCGCGAGCTGTCGGAGCACCGGTGGTACCGGCCGCTGCCGGGACTACTTCTGGCTGAAGCCCGTCTGTAGATCCTGCTCGGTCGTCTGGTACGACTCGAGCGTCTTCTTGAGCCCCTCGTGCAGTTGCTCGGACGCCTCGGCGATCCGCTTGATGCCGTCGCCCCAGTCGTCCTGGAAGTCGTCGCAGGCGTTGTCGAGGCCGTCTGTGCCCAGGCCCTTCGGGCCCACCTTGTTCAGCCGCTCCTGGGCGCCGCGCATGCGGTCGTCCACCTGGTCCAACCTGTTGATCAGGGTCTTCATGCGATCGGGATCGATCGTGAAGTCCGCCATCCCCGTGTGCCTCCCGTAGCCTTGATCAAGTCACCGGCGTGCAGGCTACCGAAGCGACGGCTTCCGGCCTACGCAGGGATGTTCGCCGTTGCCGACTTGTGGCGTTCGCACTCAGTCCCGGTCCCACGCTCGGTCGCGGTCCCATACGTGCAGCACAGCCTGTGCGTAGGCCAGCCGGGGGTCCAGCCACGGTGATGCGAGGTGATAGACGCCGTTGACCCGGTAGTCGACGGCGACGACGTCGGGATCGGTGGACGAGTGCCACTGCGTGCGGCACGGGGGTTCCAGCGCCCAGGCGAACTCTTTCCTCGCCTCCTTCTTGTCCCCGACCAACAGCAGCAGTCCTTGGGCAGTCCCGATCGCCCGAGCGACGGCGTATACCGGGGAGCCTAGAAGCGTCCACGCCAGCCACCCCTTCACGGTCCCGACCTTGCCGGCCAACGGCTCGCCCCCGTGGGCCGACTGCACGGTCCAACGCACGCGGCCGGGCCACGGCAGGAGTCGCCCGCCGTGCCGTGTGATCCGCCCGATGGCCGCCCCGTCGCCTCCGTGCACGTCGGAGACGCCTCCACCGGCGGGCCGCACCACACACCACAGGTCACCGTTCGAGCCGCTCACGGTGAACGGCGGCCTCACCCCGCGCCCTCCCTTCCTTCGGAGTGGGTTACCTCGCCTCGGCTCCCCGACCATGGAGCGGTGACCCCCTGTACGTTCGCTCGGTTCCGACGGCACTGGTGGGAGCAGTCGGTCCGCCCGGCACGGATAAGGTCGGACAGCACTGTTCGCCGCTCAGCCACCTGATGCTGGAACGCCGGGGCGGCAACGCCGAATGGATGCCGCATGTATGCCGAATGGATCACGGGAGGAAGCAGCGTGCACGGATCGCCGCCGGTGGAGGGGCGGGGGGAGCAAGTCTCCACGGAGAAGGCCGCCTTCGACCACCCGGGTACCCGGGCCGCCTGGACCAGGGCTCGGCGTGCGGTGACGGCCCGCCTGGCTGTCGCGACGTTCCTGTGGCTGGCCGCGATGATCGCGCTCATCGCGCTCCACGAGTCCGGCGTCACCTGGCCCGCGGATCCCGGAGAAGGTGACGGGGTGATCGGCCTGGTCGTGGCCCTGCTGCCCTTCGCCTACCTCGTCGTCCTGTACCTCTACGTCAGCGCCCTGCGTTCCACGAAGCGGATCCGGCGCATCCTACGAGCGCATCCGTGGCAACCGATCCCCGCGGCACGCAAGCAGTCACTCCTCGTGGACGCCAGCGGTGTGGCCGTTCAACTGCAGCTCAGCGCCGCAGGAGAGCCGGAGCGGACGAGCGGACCGAGGTCGGCCCGTGGAACGGTCCATCGCCGCCGCTGGCCGGAAGCCATGGAGCGGGGCGCCTGGTACGCCGGGGATGTCGAGGGGCGCGGCGTCCTCGCCCTTCCTGGCGGCACCGACCTCATGGAGGTCGGGCCCCGCCCCTGATCGCTTCACCGGAGCGACCCGCCACGGCCACGCCGCCCGGCACAGCACAGCGCAGTGCCCCGCACCAGGGCGGGGCACTGCGCGGGTCGAGGCTCGTCACATCACCGGCTCATCAGGTCACCGGTAAGAGACGGCTTTCTTGATACCGGCCTGCTTGGCCTGCT
>NZ_JAVRHI010000534.1:0-13527 GCF_034105845.1 Streptomyces sp. CRN 30
CGCGGCGACGTCCCGTACGCCGCGCCCGGCCCGCGGCCGCCGCGTCCCCGGTGCCCGTCGGGCGGTCGGGGCGCGGCGGCCGGGTGCGTCACTTGGCGAAGTCCGGCACCAGCTTGGCGATCGCGGTCTCCGCGTCGCTCAGGCCCTTGTCGAGGGACTTCTTGCCGCTCGCGATCTGGGGCAGCTCGTCGTCCAGGGGCGTCCAGAAGGAGCTGTACTCGGGCAGCTCCGGGCGCGGCTGGGCGGCGGAGAGCACGCGCTGGTAGCCGGCGATGCCCGGGTCGGCCTTCACCTTGTCGGTGTAGGCGTCCTCACGGGTGGGCAGCGTGGAGTTCTTCAGCGCGACGGTCTCCTGGGACTTCGCCGAGGTCATGAAGTTCACGAACTTCAGCGCCGCCTCCTGCTTCGCCGCGTCCGAGCCCGCGTAGACGGAGAGGTTGTGGCCGCCGGTCGGGGCGCCCGCCTTGCCCGTGGAACCGGCCGGGACGGTGGCGATGCCGAGGTTGGCCTTGTCCTTGAAGGCCGAACCCTTGTAGAAGTTCGTGATCTCCCACGGGCCCTGGATGATCGACGCGACCTGGCCGTTGACGAACGCGTCCTGCTGGTGGGCGTAGGCGTCGGCGGTGGTGTCGGCCTTGTGCAGGCCCTTGCCGTCGAACAGGCCGGCCCAGGTCTCGTACGCCTTCTTCGCCTCGGCGGAGGCGACGGTGACCTTCTTGCCCTCGACGTCAACCGTGTCGGTGCCCTCACCGTGGAGGAACGGCTGCGCGTAGTAGCCCGCGGTGGAGCCCCAGTAGCCGTCGACGCCCGTCTTGTCCTTGATGGTGGCGGCGGCCTTCTTCAGGTCGTCCCAGGTCCCCGGGGCCTCGACGCCGGCCTTCTCGAACAGTTCCTTGTTGTAGACGAAGGCCAGGGTGTCGGTGACCAGCGGCACGCCGTACGTCTTGCCCTCGAACTGCGCCTGCTCGATCAGGCTCGCCTGGAACTCGTCCTGGTCGGCGAGGGCCTCGGTGTCGTCCAGCGGCAGGAAGAAGCCCTTCTTCGCGAACGCCGGGGTCCAGCCGACCTCGGCGCGCAGCACGTCCGGGGCGCCCGAGGCGCCGGCGGCGGTGTCGAACTTGTTCTGCGCCTGGTCGAAGGGGACGTTGACGAAGTTGACCTTGATGTCCTCGTTGGCCGCCTCGAACTCCTTCACCAACGCCTTGTACGTCGGCGCCTCATTGGTGGCGTTGGAAGTGTCCCAGTAGGTGATGGTGACCGGACCGTCGGCACTGCCGCCGCTGTCGCTTCCGCCGCAGGCCGTCGCCGTGAGGGCGACGGACGCCACCAGCGCGGTGGCCGCTATGCCACGCCGCATGAGATCTCCTTGAGGGTGAAAGCCCGTGTGGTGCAGGAGACGGCCTGAATCCGTGACCCCTGAACAACTGCCGACTGCGCCGTCGCGGCCGCCGGGCGACGAGAACGTAACAGCCGTGCAAGAGTTGCGAAAGACCTTGCAGAAAAAAAGTGCAAGAAACGGCGCCGGTTACCCTTCCGTGACCCGTCCGCGACCGTTCGAAAACCGGGACCCGGGCCCGCTCAGCGCGGGCGGGAACACTTGTGCAAGACTCTGCAAGCTCTTGCCAAGGCTTCCCCGTACGGGAATCATCGCCCCGTCAGCGCCTTGCGGGACGCGATCCGTCCCGACCAGGGCGCAGGCACCGGACACCGACCAGAATCGCGAGGGATTCCGATGACGCAGCAGCCCGCGACGGGCCGCACCTCCGCGCCGGCCAGGCGACGGGCCGGTGGGCAAGCGGGCAGGCGCCCGGTACAGTCCGGTGCCGTGACCACACGGCTTGCCGACATCGCTGCCCAGGCGGGGGTCAGCGAGGCGACCGTCAGCCGGGTGTTGAACGGCAAGCCGGGCGTCGCCGCGACCACCCGCCAGTCCGTCCTCGCCGCCCTCGACGTCCTCGGCTACGAGCGCCCCGTACGGCTGCGGCAGCGCAGCGAGGGCCTGGTGGGCCTGATCACCCCCGAGCTGGAGAACCCCATATTCCCCGCCCTGGCCCAGGTGATCGGCCAGGCGCTGACCCGGCAGGGCTACACCCCGGTGCTCGCCACCCAGACCCCGGGCGGCTCCACCGAGGACGAGCTGACGGAGATGCTGGTGGACCGCGGGGTCGCCGGCATCATCTACGTATCGGGCCTGCACGCGGACACCACCGCCGACATGCAGCGCTACGAGCAACTCCGCGCCCAGGGCGTGCCGTTCGTCCTCGTGGACGGCTTCTCGCCGAAGGTCCAGGCCCCGTTCATCTCACCGGACGACCGCGCGGCCATGAGCCTCGCCGTCACCCACCTGATCTCCCTGGGCCACACCCGCATCGGCCTCGCGCTCGGCCCGAAGCGCTTCGTGCCCGTACAGCGCAAGATCGACGGCTTCGTGCGCACCATGCAGGAGCAGCTCGACCTGTCCCCGCAGCGGGTCGAGACGGAACTCGTGCAGCACTCCCTCTACACACTGGAGGGCGGCCAGGCCGCCGCCGCCGCGCTGATGGACCGGGACTGCACGGCCGTGGTGTGCGCGAGCGACATGATGGCGCTGGGCGCGATCCGCGCGGCCCGGCAGCGGGGCCTCGACGTCCCCAAGGACATCTCCGTCGTCGGCTTCGACGACTCCCCCCTCATCGCCTTCACCGATCCGCCCCTCACCACGGTCCGCAAGCCCGTCCCGGCCATGGGCCAGGCCGCGGTGCGCACCCTGCTCGAGGAGATCGGCGGGACGCCCGCACCCCACAGCGAGTTCGTGTTCATGCCGGAGCTGGTGGTGCGCGGGTCGACCGCTTCGGCCCCTGGGGACCGGACTCGTCCTTAGGGAGGAGAGACCCGGCCGGTAACGGGTACGTGAGCATGAGAACCACCCGCCGGTCCACTACGGACACCGTGGGTCCGGAACCCGACCGGGGGATGAACTGGGGTGGGCGTTCTTTCTGGCAGACTCTGTGCCCATGGGTGAGACGACCGTGACGACTCTGGAAGGCCAGGAGCAGTCCGCTCCCCCGCCCGCCAAGGACGTCACGGACGGTACTGGCGACGGGGCCGCGGCACTCCTGCGCAGGCTGCGCACGCCCCGCCGCCCCCGCTTCTGGTTCGAGATCCTGCTGATCGCGGTCAGCTACTGGACCTACTCACTGATCCGCAACGCGGTCCCGGAGCAGAAGGCGCAGGCGCTCGCCAACGCCGACTGGATCTGGAAGGCCGAGCACGCGATCGGCATAGCGGTCGAGGACACGGTCAACCACGCCGTGAACTCCGTGACGTGGCTGATCGTCGGCATGAACTACTACTACGCCACGCTGCACTTCGTGGTGACGCTCGGCGTCCTGGTCTGGCTCTACCGCCGCCAGCCCGGTCGCTACGCCGCCGCCCGCCTGGCGCTCTTCGCCACCACGGCGGTGGCCCTGGTCGGCTACTACTTCTACCCGCTGGCCCCGCCCCGCCTGATGACGAGCGTCGACTTCGTCGACACCGTCCTGGTCCACGAGACCTGGGGCTCCATGGCCTCCGGCGACCTGAAGAACATGTCCAACCAGTACGCCGCGATGCCCTCCATGCACATCGGCTGGTCCCTGTGGAGCGGCCTGACCCTGTGGGCCCTGGCCTCGGCGCCCTGGGTACGCATCCTCGGCCTGCTCTACCCGGCGGCGACCCTCGTGGTCATCGTCGCCACCGCCAACCACTTCTGGCTCGACGCGGTGGGCGGCCTGCTCTGCCTCGCCTTCGGCTACGCGGTGGTCCGCCTCTGGTACGGGGCGCTGCCGCAGGGCCTGCCGCGCGACGTCAGCGAGGGGCCGGCCCGTCCTGCATCCCGTAGAAGCGCGCCTCCACCACGGCCCGAGCCCGCCGCGTGACCCTGCGGTAGTCATCCAGCATGTCCCCGACGTGCCCCGGCCCGTACCCCAGGTAACGCCCCACGGCCCCCAGTTCGCGCGGGTCCGAGGGGAACGTGTCACCGGCCCGCCCGCGCACCAGCATCACGGCGTTGCGCACCCGCGTGGCGAGCACCCAGGCCTCGTCGAGCGTCGCCGCCTCCTCGTCCGTGACCAGCCCGGCGGCACGCGCCGCGGCCAGGGCGGCCCGGGTCCGCGTGGTCCGCAGCCCCGGCTCCCCCGCCCCGTACTGCAACTGCAGCAACTGCACCGTCCACTCCACGTCGGACAGCCCACCCCGCCCCAGCTTGGCGTGCAGCGTCGGATCGGCGCCGCGCGGCAGCCGCTCGGACTCCATCCGCGCCTTCAGCCGCCGGATCTCCCGCACGGCGTCGTCGCCGAGCCCGCCCTCCGGGTACCGCAGCGGATCGACCAGCTCGACGAAGCGCCGCCCCAGGTCCTCGTCCCCGGCGACGTGCTCGGCGCGCAGCAGCGCCTGTGACTCCCACCCCAGCGACCAGCGCCGGTAGTACGCCCCGTACGACTTCAGCGTCCGCACCAGCGGCCCGGACTTGCCCTCGGGCCGCAGGTCGGCGTCGATGAGCAGCGGCGGGTCGGTGCTCGGGATCTGCAGCAGCCGCCGCATCTCCCCCACGACCGTGTTCGCGGCCCGGGCGGCCTCCTGCTCGTCGGCGCCCTCCCACGGCTCGTGCACGAAGAGCACGTCGGCGTCGGACCCGTAACCCAGCTCGTGCCCGCCGAACCGCCCCATGCCGATGATCGCGAACCGGGTGGGCAGCGTGTCCCCGTACTTCTCCCGTACGACGGCCCGCAGCGTCCCGGCCAGGGTCGCCGCGGTCAGATCCGACACGGCACCCCCCACCAGGTCCACCAACCGACCGTGATCGACCTCGTCTCCCGGTGCGGGCGCGTGGGTGCCGTTGGTCCCGACGATGTCCGCGGCGGCCGTACGGAACAGCTCGCGCCGCCGCACCCCGCGCGCCGCCGTGACCGCCTGCTGCGCCCCGTCGGCACGCCGGACCGCGGCGAGGATCTCCTGCTCCAGCTGCGCCCGCCCGCGCAGCCGCAGCCCGCCACCGCTCCCGTCCCCGTCACCGAGCAGCGCGACCGCCTCGGGCGCGCGCATCAGCAGGTCGGGGGCGAGCCGCCCGGCGGACAGCACGCGCGCCAGGTTCTCGGCGGCGGCGCCTTCGTCCCGGAGCAACCGCAGGTACCAAGGGGTCTTACCGAGGGCATCGGACACCCGCCGGAAGTTGAGCAGCCCGGCGTCCGGATCGGCGGAGTCGGCGAACCATCCCAGCATCACCGGCAGCAACGTCCGCTGGATGGCCGCCTTCCGCGACACCCCCGACGCCAGCGCCTCCAGGTGCCGGAGCGCCGCCGCCGGGTCCGCGTACCCGAGCGCGACCAGCCGCTCCCGCGCCGCACCGGCACTGAGCCGGGTCTCACCGGGCGCGAGCTGCGCGACCGCGTCGAGCAGCGGCCGGTAGAACAGCTTCTCGTGCAGCCGCCGGACGGCGGCCGCGTGCCGCTTCCACTCGCGCAGCAGCCCGTCGACGGGTTCCGTACGCAGCCCCAGCGACCGCCCGAGCCGCCGCAGGTCGACCTCGGCCTCGGGCAGGAGGTGGGTACGACGCAGCCGGTACAACTGGATCCGGTGCTCCATGGACCGCAGGAACCGGTACGCCTGATCAAGCTGCTCGGCGTCGGCCCGCCCCACGTACCCGCCGTCGGCGAGCGCCCGCAGCGCGCCGAGCGTGGAGCCGCCGCGCAGCGAGGTGTCCGCCCGCCCGTGCACGAGCTGCAGCAGCTGCACGGCGAACTCGACGTCCCGCAGCCCGCCGGGCCCGAGCTTCAGCTCCCGCTCGACCTCCCCGGCCGGGATGTTCTCGACCACCCGGCGCCGCATCTTCTGCACGTCGTGCACGAAGTTCTCGCGCTCGGCGGCCTTCCACACCAGCGGCGCGAGGGTGTCGACGTACTCCGCGCCGAGCTCGGCGTCCCCCGCGACGGGCCGCGCCTTGAGCAGCGCCTGGAACTCCCACGTCTTCGCCCACCGCTGGTAGTAGGCGAGGTGGGAGACGAGCGTCCGCACGAGCGGCCCGTTGCGCCCCTCGGGCCGCAGATTGGCGTCGACGGGCCAGATGGTGCCCTCGACGGTCGACTGCGAACAGATCCGCATCATGTGGGAGGCGAGGCGGGTGGCGGCGCGGATTGCTTGCTGCTCGTCGGCGCCTTCGACGGGTTCTGCGACAAAGATGACGTCGACGTCGGACACGTAGTTGAGCTCGTGCCCCCCGCACTTCCCCATCGCGATGACGGCGAGCCGGCACGCGGCGGCGTCCTCCGGCGCGGCGGTACGGGCGATGGCGAGCGCGGCCCGCAGGGTGGCGGTGGCCAGGTCGGCCAGCTCGGCGGCGGTCTGCGCGACGTCTATGGTCGCGCACACGTCGCGGGCCGCGATGGAGAGCAGGCACCGCCGGTAGGCGACGCGCAGCGACACAGGATCATCGGCCTCGGCGAGCCCCCGCTCGAACTCCTCGACACCGGGGTGCAGGTCACGCGGCTCGTACGTCACGAGCGCCCGCCAGTCGTGCGGATGCCGGGCGAGATGGTCCCCCAGCGCCTCCGACGCGCCGAGCACCCCGAGCAGCCGGTCACGCAACGGCTTCGCCGCGATGAGCGTGCCCAGCAGCTCACGCCGCGCGGCGGGGGTGGGCTGCGCCTCCAGCAGCCGTACGAGTCCGAGCAGCGCGAGATCGGGATCCGCGGTGGCACCGAGCGCCTCCAACAGCACGGGGTCGTCCCGTACGCCCGTCAGCTCCGGGCTCACCAGCAGCCGCTCGGCGGCCGACGGATCGGTGAAACCGTGCCGCAGCAGACGGGTGAAGGTACTGCTCCTGCGCCCCGGCGCCGTCATGCTCGGCCTCCACTCGGATCATGGTGGTACGGCCTTGAGCCTAACCCCGGAGGCCGGACGGGAGGCCGGTGCCACTGAGTGAAAGCCGGCGCCCCGACTCGCCTCACCCCTCCCCCGGCGCATACTCCAGTATGCTTGGTCCTGTGTCTGCTACCACCCGTATCACTGTCACGCTGCCCACCGAGCAGGTTGCCGAACTCAGGAAACTGACGGACAACGTGTCCGGCTACGTGGCCGAGGCCGTGGCCCGTCAGATCAGGCATCAGCTGCTCGGCGACGACCTGCGGCGCCACCAGGAGGAACACGGCTCCTTCACGGACGAGGAGCTGGCGGAAGCCCGCGCCAGGATCCTTGACGCCGCCGACCGCTCCGACCGCCCGGATGTTGCGTGAACACGCACTACGAGACGGTCGTCCTGGACTCGCAGGGGCTGTCGGCCTGGGTCGCTCAGGACCGCAAACTCCTGGCCATGCTCCAGGTCTTCCATGGAATGGGAGCCGACTTCGTCATCGGCGCCAACACCATCGTGGAAGTCAGCCATGCGCGGGTGAACCTGCCGCGTCTCAACTGGACGCTCTCACGGGTCAGGGTCGAGCCGGTCACCCAGCAGACGGCCAAGGCGGCAGCCGAGTTGCTCAAGACGGCGGGACTGCACGGACACAAGTACGCCATCGACGCCACGGTGGCGGAAACGGCGATGCGTCAGCCGGGCCCGGTGGCACTGCTGACGTCCGACATCGATGACATGAGCAGGTTGTGCGGTGACCGCGTACGGCTCATCGGCATCTAGAGAGCCCTCGAACTGGGCTGTTCTCACCAGGCTCGCCCTGGGCGGCCAGTAGCGCCTGCCGGATCCCGGCAGCCAACGACCGCTCGCCGTTGCGCACTTCAGCCATGCCCCACGACTTTTTCACTACCGCACAATGTGCTGGTGACCACGACGAGGACCGCTACCACCGCTGCTCAACTCCGCTCGACGGACCGCGCGGTCGCGCGCGGCTTCGGTGTGTTCACCGGCACCGTGGGCGTGCTGGTGGCGGCGTGGCTGCTGCTCTTCAGCCTGCCCGGCGCGCTCGACCGCGAGCGTGACTTCCGGGCCGCGGCCGCCTGCGCCCCGGCCGGGGGCGACGACTGCCTGTCGACCGTCCCGGCACGCATCGACCGGGCGGTACCCGTCAAACCCTCCCCCCGGGGCGGCCCCTGGACCTGGATGCACCTCACCGAGGCGGACGGCACGACCAGCCGCACCCGCCTCGAGGGCTCCGCGAACCGGTGGCCGGCCGCCCGCGCGGAACAGCGCGTCGACGTCACGTACTGGCGGGGCCAGATCCGGTACGTCGACTTCGAGTCCGAGCGCCGGTACACCTCCGCCGACGTACGCGGCGACTACCGGCTCTACCTCGCCTGGGGCCTCGTCTCCGGCACCCTGGGGGTGCTCTCCCTGATCCTCCTCTACTGGGGAACCCGCCTCACCCGCGCCTCCGGCAGGGCACGACCCTGGCTGGTCGGCACCCCGGTCCTGGGCGGCTTCCTCCTCACCGGAATCGGGACGGCCGCGACCTTCGCCACCGACAGCGCCGGTGCGGCCCTCCAGGTCGTCGGAGTGTCGGCGGCCGTGCTCCTGGCCGTCTGCGGCGTGGTGGCCGTGGTGTCGGCACGGCGCTCACGGGGCGACGACACCGTCGTCATGCAGCCCTCCGTACCCACCACGGAGCTGGTCCTCCCGGTGACGATCGTGGGTGAGGTTCCGTACGCGGGCGAGGGCGGACACCTGGTCGTCGGCCCTGTCGGCCCCGCCCACCTGTCGGCCGCCCCCGACTGGACCGGCGTCGCCGCCCGCCGCGAGGTGCCCCAGACCCTGACCCCGATCCGCGTCCGCCCGCCGTATTGGTCGGACTTCGAGCACATCGACGACGGCAGGAAGTGCCTGGTCCTGGAGTGCGAGGACAAGGGTGAGGGCGAGGGCGAGGACGAGGGCGTACGGGTACTCATCGTCACCCACCGGAAGCACATGCCGTGGCTGCTGGGCGCCCTCCGGTCGGCTCCCACCGGCTGACGCGGAGGCGGGCAGCGGTCAGCCCCTGCCGCGACCGGTCCTGCGCTGGATGACGGCAACGATCCACTGACCGCCCACCACGCTCACGGTCAACGTCAGGGCAGCGCTCAGCGAGTCGTCCCAGGACTTCCCCAACACGACGCGCCACGTCACGGTGGCAACTCCGTAACCAGTCCCAATGATGACCAGCAGCAACAGCCACCGCACGAAGCGGGCCACGACGTCATAACAGGCAAGGCGCACCGCCACTCCCCGGGCTGCTCATCACTGGTGACCGATGGTGCCTGGCTCTGGCGTCAGGACCTCCCACACTACGTGGAGACGCATCACGTCCTGCTCCCTGAACCGTTCATCGAGCACGTGCGAGCCCTGGACTATCAGATGCCAGCCCTCATCACCGCGCAGTTCGCCCCTCACTACAACGAGACCATGCCCCTCGTCGGCTGGACCTCGACCGTCCCATGGCGATCAACTGAGGCCGTGCTCGAACCCGAGCCACGAGCAGTGACAAGCGCGGTCGAGTACGACGCGACGATGCTGGCCCGGGAACGAAACCGGCCACATGGCAACTGGTCCAAGCCTCGCAAGCCCCGGAGAGCATGAAACAGCACCTACCGCCGCGGCAGACGCACGCGCTCCAACTGTGGCGGCGCCTCGCGGGTCGGCGTACGAGGCCGTTCGCCTGCGCTCATGGTCGGCCGGTCGCTGGCGCGGTTACGGACATCGGTCTCGTTCTGGATCACATCAGGCTGGCGCCCGTTGTCTTGTCTCGGACATTGCTTGAGGCTGTGGCCTCACTTCTTCGGCGGTAGAGACCCTCTCATCATGCCTGGCGCGGGATTTCCGTCGGTACGCTGCCCGGCATGATTCGAGCTGTGGTGTTCGACGTCGGTGAGTGCTTGGTGGATGAGACCCGGGAGTACGGCACCTGGGCTGACTGGCTGGGCGTTCCTCGACACACCTTCCACGCCATGTTCGGCGCGGTTATCGCCCAGGGCCGCGACTACCGGGAGGTCTTCCAGGAGTTCCGCCCCGGCTTCGACCTGTACGCCGAGCGTGAGGCACGCGCCGAGGCCGGGCAGCCGGAGCACTTCGGGGAGGCCGACGTGTACCAGGACGTCCGTGACGCGCTTGCCGCGCTACGCGCCGACGGCATGTGGTTGGGCATCGCCGGGAATCAGACAGTGCGTGCTGGAGATCTGCTGCGCAGCCTGTTCAGCGGGGACGTGGACCTGATCGGCACCTCGGACGACTGGGGCGCCAGTAAGCCCGACCCGACGTTCTTCCACCGCGTCGCCGAGGCGGTGCCCGCTGACGCCGACGAGACGCTGTATGTCGGGGACCGCGTCGACAACGACATCCGCCCGGCCGTCGCAGCGGGCATGCACACCACGCTCGTCCGTCGTGGCCCATGGGCCACGATCCAGTGGAACAGCGAGGAAGCAGAGAAGCTCCCCACCTTCCGAATAGAAAGCCTCCTTGAGCTGTCCGGGCTGATCAAGCAGTTCAACGAGACAGGGCGCATGACGCTGCGGTGAAGGCGGCCGTGCTGAAGCTGAGAGGCTGCTGCGTTCCCGGTGGAATCCGTAGCGAGCGTCCGATGCACCGATATGGGCAGTGCAGGTCGTGAAGCCAGACTTTGATTGATTGGCAGTCGCGGCGAATCACAGTTCGCCGGCGATGATGCCCCTCTGGAAAGCGGCCCACTCCGAGCCGCTGAAGCGCAGGGGCTCATGGCTCGGGCTCTTCGAGTCGCGCACGGCCCTGGCACCGCCCGGCAGTTCGGCGACCTCGACACAATCGTGCTCCGCTCCGCTGGCGGACGCCTTGCGCCATATCGCCTCGGTGAGGTCGAACGCGTGCAGCTCAGCCTGGGGGTGATTCACTTCCGGTGTCTCTCCTCCAACTCGGCGATCCTCGCTAGCGAATCCTCCACCGGAAGGGCCGCCGCGCGGATGCGTTCGAAGGCCTTGGCGAAAGGCGTCGCGTCGTCGCCCTCAACGTACGTCGCGCCGCTGAGGTTCTCCAAGAGCACCACCGGAGGCATGGGCCGGGGGAATGCCGTCACGGTGAAGCCTCCGACAACGCCGGGGTGAGTAGTGGAGTCGGGTGGCATCAGCTGGACCGTGACGCTGGGCAGCTCGGAAGCGTCCAGGAGGCGCCTCAGTTGTTCGCGCATGGTCGTGGGGCGTACGACGAAGCGTTGGTGCAGGGCGGCCTCGTGGATGATTGCCCACAGCTCAAGGGCCGTGTCTGGGCGGGCGAGGACGGACTGTCGGGCCATGCGCACCTCGGTCAGGGCGGCCACTTCGCCCGGTGTGCGCGTCGTGGTGATACCGGCGATGGTCTCGCGTGCGTAAGCGGCTGTCTGAAGCAGTCCAGGGACGAGCAGCGGCGACCAAGCGCTGATGGTGTCGGCATCTGCTTCCAGAGAGATGTAGTCGGCGTAGGCGGGTGACACGATCGCGCTGTACGTCTGCCACCAGCCCTTTTTCCCCGCGTCCTGCGCGAGAGCGCCCAGCGCTTCTTCAACTTGGTCGTCCTCGATTCCGTACACGCTCAGGAGGGCGCTGACCTCGCTCGGCCTGATCGACTGAGTGGCACTTTCGATCTTCGAGAGCTTGGGCGCCTTCCAGCCCATGGCTCCTGCGGCGCTGTCCAGCGTCATGCCGGCTTCGCTGCGGAAGCTTCGCAGGCTGGCGCCCAGGCGGCGGCGTCGAATGGTTGGCACGAGGGGCGAGTTGGGCATGACCGGAGTCTGGCAGGGCCGGTGTGCCTGTCGCACACCGTCACGACTACTTCATTCGTCTGGGTCGAAATATTTCTACCCCGGGGAGAAAGACGTGCGGTCGGAGGAAAGTGGCGTTGTGCCAGCCCCCCACCGTCGAGGAGACATCATGTCCCCCACCCCAATTCCCGGCTACTACCTGCGTCCCTGCCCTCAGGGCTTCGCCGTGCACTTCTGCGCTTCGTCTCCCAACCTGCGGGCCGTGAGGAAGCTGGCGCACGTCGAGCTGCTGGCTCAGGGCCTCGCTGCCGATGTCGTCGACTCCGTGCTACTTGTCCTCTCCGAGCTGGTCGGCAACTCCGTACGGGCATGCGGAGACCACGTACCGCTCGTGGTGGAGGTGTACGTGACGTCGTACGGCATCGCGGTGAGCGTGCACGATCCGGGCCCCGGTACTCCGCCCAGGCGTAGCCAGACGCCGTTGGACAGTGCGGACGCGGAGGGCGGGCGGGGACTCGGATTGGTCGACCTGCTCGCACCCGGGTGGCATGTACGGCAGTCGGCCATCGGGAAGCAGGTGCGGTGCCGGGTGCCCGTGGAGAAGCAGTGATGTTCGTCCGCGGTGAGGTGACGGCACCGGCGGGCGCATCCGTGCAGATGGGGCGGCATCTCTTCCGGCTCGCTCGGACCAGGACCGATCGAGAGGGGCCGCAGGTATGCAGTGGAAGACCCACGGTGGGCACTCGCCGAGGTCCGGGACATGATCGACCGCCGGGAGATCGTGAGCAGCGGCTCCCTCGTGGGCCTGCTGTACCTGCTCATGGATCAAGCGGTCCGCTGATTGGCAGGAGAGACTTTCCGCAACTCCACCGCCTTGCAAGTCGGGACGGAACGGTGTTCAACGGATCATGTGGCGCGAGTCGTCGGGGCCAGGACGGTCTACGTCCGGTCAGACCTTCTCGACTCGCACGGAGTGTCCCGCGAGGAGTTGATTCATGTCGTCCGCGTCGGAGGTGAAGACGGTCGCCTGGGCTCCCTGGACGGCTTCCCGACCGGCCACAGCCGCCAGGACGGCGTCGATGGCGTACTTGTGCCCATGCAGGCCGGCTGCTTTCAGCATGTCGCGCGCCATGGCGGTCACCTGGTCGTCGGTGTGCACGATGCGGATCCGGGACAGCGTCCAGTTCCACAGTGGCTGCCTCGGCGTCTCGCGAGGGTCCCATGCCTCAAGGGTCGTGAGTGCCGAGGTGACGATCGGGATGTCCAGCCGCGGAGCCGTCTTGATCAGCGCAGCCATCTCACGATCGCCCTGAACCGCCTTGGACAGGGCCTCGGAGGCGAACACGAAGACGCGCTGTCGCGGCCGGTGCAGCTTCGCTCGGGCGGTGCGGCTCACGCGGCCTCGTCCGCACTCGATCGCTGCTCGTCGTGCCAACCGTCGATGGCGGCGATGCGGTCCAGGGCCGCTTGCTGCTCGTCGTCCGTCACGGCGCCGTGCTCTTCTTCGAGTCGTCCGGCCAACTCGCGCAGCCGGTCCATGGCGTCCTGGTGAGCGGCGGCGGCCGCGATGTAGCCGGACACCCCGCGTGCGTCGACACGCCCCTTGATCGATTCCACCAGCTCTTCCGGCACGGTAATGGTGATCTTCCGGGTTGCCATACTTGAAGTATGGCAGTTCTTCACCGGTGCGGCTCGGCCTATGACTGTCGTAGGGGTGGCGAAATGCCAACGGGGCCGACAGTCACGAACCGTCAGCCCCGTTGCCGCCCGAGCCCGATCAAGAGAGGCGATCCGCCCCTACAGCACCGGCAGGTTCTTCCGCAGCTCGAACGCGGTCACCTCGGAGCGGTACTCCTCCCACTCCTGCCGCTTGTTGCGGAGGAAGTGT
>NZ_JAVRHI010000535.1:0-28687 GCF_034105845.1 Streptomyces sp. CRN 30
GTTCGCGCAGTTCCCCGCGCCCCTGAAGGGCCGGCGGGGAACTGCGCGACAAGCCACGACGCACCCCTTGAGTGGCGCGGGGAACTGCGCGACAAGCCACGACGCACCCCTTGAGTGGCGCGGGGAACTGCGCGACAAGCCACGACGTGCCCCTTAAGGGGCGCGGGGAACTGCGCGACAAGCCATGACGCACCCGCACATGCGGACAGCCGCCCCCCATCACGGCGCAGCCGCCCGCTTGGGCGCGGGCGCCGTCACCATCACCCCCGCCACCACCCCCGCCAGCGCCATCACCCCGGCCGCCACCCAGATGGCCACCGTGTACCCGTGCACGATCCCCTCCCGCACCACGGCCGCCTTCCGCGACGGATCGGTCAGATGCGCGGCGACGTACGACGTGCTGGACGTCGTGGCGATCGTGTTCAGCAGCGCGGTCCCGATGGAACCCCCCACCTGCTGCGAGGTGTTCACCGTCGCCGACGTCACCCCGGAGTCGCGCGGCGCGACCCCCGCCGTGGCGGTGGCGAACACCGGCATGAAGGTCAGCCCCATCCCGAGCCCCATCAGGATCAGCGCCGGCAGGATCTCCGTGGCGTACGCCGAGTCCACCGTCATCTGCGTGAGTATCACCATGCCGCCCGCCGCGAGCACCATCCCCGGCACCATCAGCGCCCGCGGCGCCGCGTGCTGGAGCAGCCGCGCGGAGATCTGCGTGGACCCCACGATGATCGCCGCGGTGAGCGGCAGGAACGCCAGCCCGGTCTTCACCGGCGAGTAGCCGAGGATGACCTGGAGGTAGTACGTCATGAACAGGAACAGCCCGAACATGCCGATGACCGCCAGCATCATCGTCAGGAAGCACCCGGCCCGGTTCCGGTCCCGCACGACGTGCAGCGGCAGCAGCGGCACCGGCGCCCGCGTCTGCCACCACACGAACGCCGCGAGCAGCACGACGGCGGCGGCGAACAGCGCCAGGACCAGCGCGTCGGTCCAGCCCCGGGACTCGGCCTCGCTGAACCCGTAGACCAGGGCGACCAGGCCGCCGCAGCCCAGCACCGCGCCGGGCACGTCGAGGCGGACGCCGGTCCGGTCGCGCGGGTCGTGCAGCAGGGCCAGCGCGCCCAGTACGGCGACGACGGCGATCGGGATGTTGACGTACAGGCACCAGCGCCAGTTCAGGTACTCGGTGAGCACCCCGCCGACGATGAAGCCGATCGCGGAGCCGGAACCGGCCAGCGCGCCGTAGATGCCGAACGCCTTGCCGCGCTCCTTGGGGTCGGTGAACGTCGTCGTCAGCAGCGACAGCGCGGACGGCGCGAGCAGCGCGGCGAAGACGCCCTGGAGCGCGCGGGCGAGGAAGAGCATGCCGGGGCCGCCCGCGGCGCCGCCGAGCGCGGAGGCGGCGGCGAAGCCGATGAGTCCGACCACGAAGGTGAGCTTGCGGCCGACGAGGTCGGAGATCCGCCCGCCGAGCAGCAGCAGCCCGCCGAAGGCCAGCGTGTAGGCGGTGATCACCCACTGCCGGTTGCCGTCGGACATGCCGAGGTCCTCCTGCGCGGAGGGCAGCGCGATGTTCACGATGGTCGCGTCGAGGACCACCATGAGCTGCGCCAGCGCGATGACGACGAGCCCCCACCACCTGCGGGGATCGACGTCCGAGGAGACGGCCTTGTCACCTGTCCGGGCGTGACTCATTTGGCCAGAAGACCACGGAACGGGACGTTTCGCACCCTTGGTGCCGGGACCGGACGGATCGTCGTGGGGTGATGTCAGTGCCGGGGTGCAGCATGGGGGCATGGCGATGGCGACGGCGAGGAACGCGGCGGGCGGCGGTACGGCGGTGAAGGCGGCGCGGCGCCCGGAGGTGCGGCTGCCCGGACTGCGGCCGTACGACGGCGGGGAGCTGGAGCCCGACGGGGACTACGACGGCCTTGACCTGCGCGAGACCGACCTCGGCGGGCAGGACGGCGCGGGCGCCCGCTTCATGGACTGCGCGCTGACCGGCTGCGTACTGGACGAGACGTCCCTGCGGAAGGCGCGGCTGCTCGACTCGGTCCTGTCCGGGGTGCGCGGCGTCGGCACCGACCTCTCCGGCGCCACCCTGCGCGACGTCGAACTGACCGACGCCCGGCTCGGCGGGACGCAGGCGCACGGCGCGGTGCTGGAGCGGGTGCTGGTCCGCGGCGGGAAGATCGACTTCCTCAATCTGCGGCAGGCCCGGCTCAAGGACGTCGTCTTCGAGAGCTGCGTCCTCGTCGAGCCCGACTTCGGCGGCGCCCGCCTGGAGCGGGTGGAGTTCGTGGACTGCGCGCTGAAGCAGGCGGATCTCAGCGCCGCCGTCCTCGTCGACGTCGACCTGCGCGGGGCCGCGCCGCTGGAGATCGCCCGGGGCGTGGACCGCCTCTCCGGCGCGGTGATCAGCGCGCCTCAGCTGATGGACCTCGCGCCGGTGCTGGCGGCGGAGCTGGGGGTGCGGGTGGTGTGACCCGGGCGCGTCCTCACGGCACCCGGGGGAAGCGGGCCTGGAGCGTCCAGATCGCCGGGTTGTCCCCCAGCTCCTCGTGCAGGTCGGTGAGGTCGGCGATCAGGTCGTGCAGGAAGTCGCGGGCCTCGCGGCGCAGCGCGGCGTGGGAGAAGGACAGCGGCGGCTCGGACACCGGCAGCCACTCCGCCTCCACGTCCACCCAGCCGAACCGGCGCTCGAACAGCAGCCGGTCGCTGGACTCGGTGAAGTCCAGCTCCGCGTGTTGCGGCCGGGACGCCCGGGAGCCCGCCGGGTCCCGGTCGAGCCGCTCCACGATGTCGCACAGCGCCCACGCGAAGTCCAGCACCGGCACCCATCCCCAGGCTGTGGAGATCTCCCGGTCGGCCTTGGTGTCGGCGAGGTACACGTCCCCGGCGAACAGATCGTGCCGCAGCGACCGGACGTCCGCGCGCCGGTAGTCGGTCTGCGGCGGATCGGGGAAACGGTTGGAAAGGGCGTAGCCGATGTCGAGCACGGGGTCGATGGTGTCACGGCGGGGCGGCCTCCCGGCCCTGCGTCCCGACCGGCCTCTCGGCCCTGCGTCCCGACCGGCGTCCCGGCCCTGCGTCCCGACCGGCGTCCCGGCGTCAGGGCCGCGCCGGTTTCCCGTCCCCGCGCAGCCAGTCCTCCCACACGCCTGTGAAGTCCTCGTCCGGCGCCGACCTCTCCACGTAGGCGACGAAGTCGTCGGTGTCCGCGTTGCCGTGCCGGTGCGCGGCGGCCCAGCCGCGCAGCAGGGAGCGGAACGCCGTGTCGCCGACCAGCTGCCGGATCCTGTGCAGGACCATCGCGCCGCGCTGGTAGACGGGCGCGGCGGTCAGATGCGCCGCGTCCGGGGGGTCGGCGGGCGGGAACGCCCAGACCACGTCTTCCGCGTAGGTGGTCTCGAAGATCTCCTGCGCGGTGTCACCGCCGTGGTCCTCCTGCCACAGCCACTCCGCGTACGTCGCGAACCCCTCGTTCAGCCACATGTCCCGCCAGGTCTTCGGGGTGACGGAGTCGCCGTACCACTGGTGGGCGAGTTCGTGGACGAGGAGGACGATGTCGGGGGCGCCGGGGAAGACGGGCCGGTTCTGGGTCTCCAGCGCGTAGTCGACGTCGGCGGGCCGGTCGACGATCGCGCCGACGGAGGAGAAGGGGTACGGACCGAAGAGCCCCTCGCCCCACTCGACGACCTCGGGAATCCGCTTGAGCACACCCGCGCCCGCCGCCTGCTCCGGGTCGACGGCCGTGTACACCGGCAGCCCGTCGCCGGTCCGGGAGCGGCTGACCCGCCACGTGCCCACGGCGACCGTGGCGAGGTAGCTCGCCATCGGCTCCTCGGTCCGCCAGGTGTACGTCGTCCGGTCGTTCACGGTGCGCTCGCCGGCCGGTTCGCCGTTGGAGACGGCCCGCAGCCCCTTCGGCACGGTGACCGCCACCTCGTAGGTGGCCTTGTCGGAGGGGTGGTGGTTGCCCGGGAACCAGGCCATCGACCCCACCGGCTGCCCGAGCGCCAGCGCGCCGTCCGCCGTGCGCAGCCAGCCCTCCCGCGAGCCGTCGGGATCGGTGATCGTCTCCGGGACGCCGGAGTAGCGCACGGTCACCTCGAACCTGTCCCCGTCGTCGAGATCCTCCGCCGGCCGCACGGTCAGCTCCTGCCCGGCCCGGTGGAAGCGGACGTCGCGGCCGTCCACCGCGACCGAGGCGACGTCCAGCCCCTTGAGGTCCAGGTCGAACGCGGAGAGGTCCTGGGTGGCGCGGGCGGTGATCTTCGCGGTCCCCGTCAGCCGCTGCCGGTCGGGCTCGTAGGCGAGGACGAGGTCGTAGTGGGAGACGTCGTAGCCGCCGTTGCCGGCCTTGGGGAAGTACGGGTCGCGCACGCCGGAGCCGCCGGGGCGGCCGTGCACGCCGCCGCACGCGGTGAGGACGGCGGCGGCGACGGCGGCGGCGGTCACGGGGAGCAGTCGGGGCGTGCGCACCCCGTGATCCTATGAGGCGTTTACGGCGATTTCCGCCGGGCTCCGGCCGGAGTGTCAGCGGCCCAGCGCCGCCGCGCCCGCACGGGCGAACTTCTCGTCCAGGTCGCCGGAGGGGGCGCCCGCGACACCGATGCCCGCGACGGGCGCGTCCTTGGCGGTGACGGGGACACCGCCGGCCAGGAACAGGGTGCCGGGGATGTCCTTCAGGTTCGGCGCGGACTCCAGGCGCTTGACCAGCTCGGAGGTGGGCGCGTTCCAGGAGACGGCGGTGTACGCCTTGCGCTCGGCGGACTCGTAGGACTGCGGCCCCGCGCCGTCGCCGCGCAGGGTGACGACCGTGTTGCCGTTGCGGTCGACGACGGCGACGGTGACCTTCTGGTTCTCCCGCTCGGCGGCGTCCAGCGCGGCCTGGGCCGCCTTGGCGGCGGCGTCCACGGTGAGGTGGGTGGAGGTGGTGGTCGTGGCCTTCCCGGAGGTGGCGGCCGGGGCCGCCGCCGGGGCGGAGGCGTTGGCGGAGACCGCACCGAAGGCGGTGGCGGCGACGGCCGCGAGAACGGCGGCGCCACCGGCGACACGGGCACGGCGGGAGAGGGACTTCTTGGCGCGGGACATCTTCGTATGACTCCTCGGTCGGACTGCTTCCTGTGTTCTGCTCTCCACCCTCCGCCCGGACCCGGTCCCGACCGGTCGCCGTTCCGGCTGCTCACGGATGGCGGAGCGGTGGACACGGGGGTCGTCCGATCGGTTGACCCCGGCGCCGCGTCCAGCGGCGACAATCAAGACGAGGAAGGAGGAGAGACACATGCGGAATGCGTACGGTCCCGACGCCCGGTGGCACGACGCCGTCTTCCACACGGCGTTCCTGCTGCTTCTCGGCGGGGCCCTGGCCCGCTTCCTCCTGCGCCATCCCGGCGAGCCCCGCACCCCGTGGGTCATCGCCCTGTCGGTCACGCTGGCGGTGCTGCACGTACTGGGCCCGGCGCTCGGCGGCGACGGCTCAGGCCCGAGGCGGCGGCTGGGCCGGCTCACGGCCGTCCTGGCGGTCTGGATGCTGCTCGTGATCCTCGCACCGAGTTTCGCGTGGTGCGCGGTCCCCCTCTTCTACACGGGCCTGCGCACGCTCCCCGCGAGGGCCGCGCTCGTCCTGGTCACCGTCCTCACCGTCTTCGTCGTGGCGGCCCAACTACGCCTCTCCACCACGTTCGACCCGAACCTGCTCCTCGCCCCGCCCGCGGTCGCGGCCCTCGCCACGGCGGTGTTCCTGCGCTCCGAGCGACAGGCGGCCCGCCAGCGCGCCCTCATCGACGACCTGGTCCGCACCCGCCGTGAACTCGCCGCCTCCGAACGCCGCGAGGGCACGCTCGCCGAGCGCGAGCGGCTCTCCATGGAGATCCACGACACCCTCGCGCAGGGCCTGTCCAGCCAGCGGATGCTGCTCCAGGCCGCGGACCGGGTGTGGGGCAGCGACCCGGTGAAGGCCCGCGCCCACGTCCGCTCGGCCGCGACCGTCGCCGAGCACAACCTCACCGAGGCCCGCCGCTTCGTCCACGACCTGGCCCCGGCCGACCTGGCCCGTGACGGCGGTCTGCCGGCAGCCCTCCGTGCCCTGGCCGCCCGTGAGTCCGGTGCCGGTCTGGCCGTACGCGCGCGGGTGGATGACAGTGGGCGTCCCTCTGTCATCCCGGCGCGTGTCGAGTCGGCGCTGCTCCGCATCGCGCAGGGCGCCTTGGCCAACGCCCGCGAACACGCGGAGGCGAGGACGGTGACCCTCACACTGACCCTCCTCGACGACGAGGCGGTCCTGGACATCACCGACGACGGCCGCGGCTTCGACCCGTCGGCCGCGGGCGGCCCGTCCGGCGGACGAGGCCACGGCCTCCCGGCGATGCGCGCCCGCCTCCGCCAGCTCGGCGGCACGCTGACGGTGGAGTCCGCCCCCGGCGAGGGCACCGTCGTCTCCGCCGCGGTCCCCCTGGAGAACCCCCGATGATGACGACGAACACCCCCGTCCGCGTCCTGGTCTGCGACGACCACGCGGTCGTACGCGCGGGCCTGCTGGCCCTCCTGGACAGCGCCCCCGGCATCGAGGTGGCGGGCGAGGCGGGCACGGGCGAGGAGGCCCTGGCCCTCGCCGCGAAGCTGACCCCGGACGTGGTCCTGATGGACCTGTCCCTGGGCGAGGGCATCGACGGCGTGGAGACGACCCGCCGCCTCACCACGGCCCCCGGCCGCACCCCCCACGTCCTGGTCCTCACCACCTACGACACGGACGCGGACATCACGCGCGCCATCGAGGCCGGCGCGACCGGCTACCTCCTCAAAGCGGAACGCCCGGAGGAACTCTTCGCCGCCGTGCAGGCCGCCGCCCAGGGCCGCACCACCCTCTCCGCGCCGGTCGCCGACCGGGTCATGGCCGGCCTGCGCAGCCCCCGCCCGACCCTCACCGACCGTGAACGCGACATCCTCGCCCAGCTCTCCCGGGGCCTAGGCAACCGCGAGATCGCCCGCACCCTGTTCATCAGCGAGGCCACGGTCAAGACCCACCTGCGCCGCGTCTACGACAAACTGGGCGTCGAAACCCGCGCGGGCGCGGTGGCCATGGCCAAGGAACAACGCCTGCTGCCGTGACACGACGGGCGGTTCAAGACCGTGTCTGTCCGCCGCCAAAGGGATTCTGACCGTATCGCCCGTCCCAGTTGGACAGGGACGACGACCCAGGAGCCGGTGCCCCGGGCGGCGGCTGCTGAGGGTATCCCGGCGCTGGGTATCCCGGCACCGGGTGCGTCTGCGCGGCCAGTCTCACATCGGGGACCGTCCCGTATCGCCCGTCCCAGTTGGACAGGGAAGAAGACCCCGGAACCGGTGCCCCGGGCGGCGGCTGCGGAACGTATGCCGGTGCCGGGTATCCGGGAGCCGGGTATACCGGTGCTGATTGTCCCGGTGCCGGGTACTGGGGTGCCTGCGTCCAGAGGCTCCTCCCTCGCTGCCCGTCCCAGTCGGCCAGGGAAGAGCCCTCCGGCACCACCATCCGCCTACGGGACGCCGGCTGCGGGGGCGCCGCCGGTGCGGCACCCCCGGGAGCGGCACCGTACTGTCCGTTCCAGTTGGCGAGGGAACCCCCCGCTGCCGCCTGGTACGGGTGCGCCACCGGCGCAGCGTTCGGCCGCGCCTGGACAGGCGCCGACTGAGGAGCCGGGGGCATCTTCAACGGGCGGCGGGCCTCGATCCTCAAGTTTCTGACAATGTACTGCTGGCGCTCGTACGAGAGGGAATCGAAGAGATGTCCCCTCTCGTACCCGTTCATGAAATTGAGAAGCCTGTCGGCGGAGTAATGCCTGCTCCTGGCGTAGGTCTGCAGGCTCGGCGGCCTCTGTCGTGCGTTCACGGAATGGCGATGGGCATCTATATACCCTTTGATCTCGGCTACGATTTCGGCATCCGTCTGCAATGGCATAGCGAACTCCAGTGAGGGGTGAGGTGTCTGTGTGACACCGTCATCCAGCACGACGTACGCATTCCGCGAACAGTTCAACAACGGCGCTGAGGTCCGGGCGCAGGCCCGGAACGTCGGCTCGCCGACGTGGGCTAGGGCACCACGCGGTGGCGGAGGTAGACGATCCCCGCGCTGAAGTTGCGGGTCTCGACGAGTTCGAGCTGCTCGTGGCGCTCGTTCCGAGAGAAGTACGGGGTGCCGCCGCCGACCAGTACGGGGTAGACCACCGTCCGGTACTCGTCGATCAGCCCGGCGTCGGCCACCTGGGCGGCGAGGTTCGCCCCGCCGATGGCGATCTCGCCCTCACCCGGCTCGGCCCGCAGCCGCGCGATCTCCTCGGCCGGGCTGCCGGAGGCGAGGCGGGCATTGCCCTGCACGGTGTCCAGCGTGTTCGAGAACACGACCTTCGGCAGGGGGTTCCACAGCGAGATCCACTCGCGCTCCGCGTCATCGAGCGTGGGGTTCTGCTCGGCGGTCTCCCAGTACAGCATCGTCTCGTACAGCCGCCGCCCCAGGAGATGGACGCCGACCTCCCGGATCTCGTCGATCCAGTACCGGAAGACGTCCGCGGGCTGCGGCCCCCAGTCGAACCCGCCGTCCGGCCCGACGATGTACCCGTCGAGCGAGACGCTCATGGAATAGGTCACGCGACGCATCGAGAATCCTCCTCAGGAACGGTTCTGACGGTAGGACTCCCGAACACCACGGAAGTCATCGCACCGCGTGCGATTTTCCATGGGGGAGGAACCGCCCCCAGGCGGGGAGGGAGAAGGCGAGGTGGGGTCGCGCGGGGGCCTTGGAGTCCCGGACCAGGATGGTGACCGGGGTCGTGGCTATCTCCACGCAGTTCGAGCCGTTGGGGCTGTAAGTGGATGTACGCCAGGTGAGGGTCTGCATGTCACGTCCTGTCAGATGCTGCGTGCGAGGCGTTCGATGAACTGGCATGACGAGTCGGGATCGAGCGCACATGCCTCCATGCGATCGGCGAGGGCTCGGTACTGCGCCAACTGTGCTTCCGCGTCCAAGAAGACGCAACCGGTGTGCTCTGTGTCGAGCTGGACGGTGTCGAGTTGAGGAATCGGCCCCACCGCGTAGTCGAAGGACTGGCCGTTCCCGGGGAAGTGGGGCGAGGTGAAGGGAATGACTCGAACGGTGATGTTGTCCCGTTCGCTCAGCTCCCTGATGTGAGTCAACTGGGCACGGGTGACGGCTGCTCCTCCGTACTGCATACGCAACGCCGCTTCGTGGATCAGAGCCGTGTAGGTGAGCCCACCGTCGCGATGGAGAACCTCCTGTCTCTTGATGCGATACGAAAGACGGTGTTCAAGCTCGTAGGGCAGGAAGGGCGGCACGGCCTCCCTCAGCATCGCTCGCGCATGATCGGTGGTCTGCAACAGAGCGGGGATGTGAAGGGTGAGCGCCACGCGTAGTTCGGTCACGTAATGTTCCAGCTCCGCCAGGTCGATCAGCCCTACGGGGAGATAGTCCCGATATTCGTCCCACCAGCCGCGAACCTTTCGTCCGGTCATCTTGGCCAACGCGTTGACCAGTTCCTCGTCGGCAGAGGCGTAGGCGGAAGCCATCGTGCGGACGCGGTCGGCGCTGACCGGGCTGCGCCCCGTCTCGATCATGCTGACGCGACCCTGGTTGACGCCCAGACACGAGGCGGCTTGCGTGACTGTCAGACCGGCGCGTTCTCGCAGTTTGCGCAGTTCAGCGCCCAGGCGTCGTTGACGCAGAGTGGGATTGGCGACGGGTGGCACGACATCTCTCCTCGGGCCGCCGGCGCGGCCCACTTGTAACCCACACGAGGCATATCCGGGCGCATCTCCCGATTGTGGGAGATGTATCTCCCGCAGAGTCCTACGGTAGTCCACGTACCGCTCGACACCCCGAGTCTGGGAGATTCCATGCGCACCGTAGCCCCGCCCGACACCTGGTCGTACGCCCTCCGCCTCCCCCATGACCCCAGAGCCGCACGCGTCGCACGTATGACCGTGCGGGCCGCCCTCGGTGGTCACGGTCGGGTCGAACTGATCGACGACGTCGAGCTGTTGACCTCCGAGATGGTCACCAACGCCTACCGGCACACCCGTGGCCCCTGTTCCCTGCGGCTCACCGCCCTCGGTGACGGGCGATTGCGGGTCGGGGTGTGGGACAGCCACCCGTACATTCCCGAGCCGTTCAGGCGGCCGGTCGCCGACCGCATCGCCCCCGCGCCGCCCGGCGCCCTCGGCGGGCGCGGACTCCACCTCGTACGGGCGTACGCCCAGACCTGGGGCGCCTGGTCGATCGGGGAGGGGCTGCCGGGGCGGCCCGGCGGAGGCAAACTCCTCTGGTTCGAGGTGGGGAGGACCGGGAAGACCGGGCCCCTGCCCGTCGCCGAACAGACCTCGGCCCCGCCGAGCAGCAGCTCGACGGGGCCGGAGACGACAAGCGAACCGCGTCAGACGTTCACGCCGAAGTCCTGCGCGATGCCGACCAGGCCCGACGCGTAGCCCTGGCCCACCGCGCGGAACTTCCACTCCGCGCCGTTGCGGTACAGCTCGCCGAAGACCATCGCCGTCTCGGTCGCCGCGTCCTCGGAGAGGTCGTAGCGGGCGATCTCCGCGCCGCCGGCCTGGTTGATGATGCGGATGTAGGCGTTCCGCACCTGGCCGAAGTTCTGCGAACGGTTCTCGGCGTCGTAGATCGAGACCGGGAAGACGATCTTGTCGATGTCGGCCGGCAGACCCGCCAGGTTGACGTTGATCGCCTCGTCGTCGCCCTCGCCCTCACCGGTGCGGTTGTCACCGGTGTGCACGATGGTCTGGTCCGGCGTCTGCTTGTTGTTGAAGAAGACGAAGTGGGCGTCCGAGAAGACCTTGCCCTGGGTGTTCACCGCGATCGCGGAGGCGTCCAGGTCGAAGTCGGTGCCCGTGGTGGTGCGGACGTCCCAGCCGAGGCCCACGGTGACGGCGGTCAGGCCCGGAGCCTCCTTGGTGAGCGAGACGTTGCCACCCTTGGACAGGCTTACAGCCATTGTTGGGAGTCCCTTCCCTCGTGTACGTACGGCAAGAAAAGCTACAGCTACCCCTACGAACGACGAGGGGGGTACACAAGGTTCCAGCCCGCTTTACTTTCTTTACTCACCATAATCGGGTGACGTGGACCGGACAGACGGGGGACCATGGGGACATGTCCGCACCCCATGTCATCCGTGGCTCCGTCTCCCTCCCGGAGGCCGAGCTGATGTGGCGTTTCTCGCGGTCCTCCGGACCCGGCGGACAGCATGTGAACACCACCGACACGCAGGTCGAGCTGCGGTTCGACCTCGCCCGCACCGAGGCCCTGCCCGAAGTCTGGAAGCAGCGCGCGCTGGAGCGCCTGGCACCCCGGCTGGCCGACGGCGTCGTCACCGTCCGCGCCTCCGAGCACCGCTCCCAGTGGCGCAACCGCGAGGCCGCCGCCGTACGCCTCGCGGCCCTGCTCGCCGAGGCCACCGCGCCCCCGCCCCGGCCCCGCCGCCCCACCCGCGTCCCGCGCGGCATCAACGAACGCCGGCTGCGGGAGAAGAAGCAGCGGGCCCAGACCAAACGGGGGCGCAACGCCAAGGGGTGGGACTGAGGCGTCAGTCCAGCGTCAGCACCGCCACCCGCTCCCCCTCGACCGTCTCCCCGTTCGGACGGAACCCCAGCTTCAGATAGAAGTCCTCCGGGCCGGCCGGGCCGAGGTGCCAGGTGACGTACAGCTCCTTCTCCCCCCTGTGCCGCAGCTCCGCCGCCACCGACTCCACCGCGAAGCGGCCGTACCCCTTGCCCTGCTCGTCCGCCGCGATGTTCAGCCGCCACAGGCCGGAGCGGCGGACGCTGCCGCCGTCCTCGAACCAGTCGTGATCGAGGAAGGCCATCAGGAAGCCCACCGCGCGGTCGCCGTCGACGATCAGACGCGGCCAGGCGATGTCCGGGTGGACGTACGCCTCGGCCAGCGACTTCACCACGGGGGAGACGGCGAATTCCTGGTCCGGCCGGACCCGTACGCCGAGCGCGGCGTCGAGGTTGCGAGGGGTGATCTCCTCCAGGCGGAGCGTGCTCTCGATTGTCATGCGCGCACACCCTAGACGCACCCCACGGACGCCCCTCGTGGGACAAGGACGGGACAGCCGTCCCACGCGCCCAGGACACCGGGCGGCGGAAACTTCGTCCACGGCGGCCGGAACGGCCCGGCGCCCCTGTGCACCGGGAGTGCCCATGCGAGTCCGTACCCTGCTGACCGCGCTGGTCACGACGGTGGCCCTGGCGTCCCCCGCCACAGCCGCCCAGACCGCCGCCGAACTGCCGTCGGCCGCGGCGGCGCACTGCCCGGACGGCCATATCTGCCTGTGGGAGGGCGCCGACTTCCAGGGGTTCCAGTGGGGCGGCCCGGCCGAGCCGAACGAGGAACCCAACGGATGCGTCGACTTCACCGAGAAGTCGCCCGGGTCGGTCATCAACAACTCGGGGCGGACGTACTACGTGTTCCGGGAGGGCACCTGCACGAACGCCGGCCGCTGGATGGACCTCCCCCTCGGGGAGTCCCCGAGCTTCCCGTGGCGGGTGGGCTCGGTCTCATGGTGCCGAGGCTGCTGATCCCCGGCCGACGGCGACAGGGGTGTCGGTACCGGCTAGCCCAGCTGCCGGTACCGGCCCCGGAAGTACGTCAGCGGACCGCCCTCCGCGCTCGGCACGCGCGCGGAGAGCACCCGTCCGATGACGAGGGTGTGGTCCCCGGCGGCCACCCGCCGCTCCGTCCGGCACTCCAGCGTCGACAGCGCCCCGCCGACCAGCGGCGCCCCCGAGTGCTCCCCGCGCGTGTACGCGATGTCCTCGAAGAGCAGCCGGTCGCTGAGCCGGCCCTTCATCGAGAACCGGCCCGCGATGTGCCGCTGGCTCTCCGAGAGTACCGAGACCGCCCACAGCGGCTGCTCGTCCAGGAGGTCGTCCATGCGGGAGCCCTCGCGCACGCTGACCATCACCAACGGCGGGTCCAGGGAGACGGACAGGAAGGCCGTCGCCGTCATGCCCGCGTACTCGCCGTCCGGCGCGGCCGGGTCGTCCGGGTCGAGGGGCGGTTCCACCGCGGTCACCAGGACCACGCCCGAGGCCAGGCGGGACAGGGCGGCACGGAACGCGTCGTTGCTCACACCCTCAGCATGCACGGACGCGGGCGAGGGGGCGGGGGAGGAGGGCGAGGTGGCGGGGCTGGTGTTCGGCACCTCGTCACGCTAACCGCCGCCCCGCGCGCCCCGCATCGGCCCCCGGTCGCGGGCCGGACCTAGGACCAGAGGCGGAGAGGGTCGGAGGGGAAGGACCGGGGCAAAGTCTGCGTTCAGTAAACGCACAGGGAAAGTGGGGAAAGTGCAGAAGTGCCGCCCCATTGTTCATCTTTGGCTGTGACTTGAGTCACAAGGGACCACAATTGTTGACCCTGTGTACCGAGTGGGCAGCGCGCTGTGATTCAGTGGCGGGGAAGCTGCAAGAGCATCATCGTGCATCATCATCCGGCAATGGCGCCGAAGATAACCCTTGATTCGCTGCGAGGTCTGCGAGAACTCGGGGGGAGGGCGAGCATGGAGACCGAGTCGGAGCCGTACGTCCGCCTTGCGTCCCTTCGGCAACTGCACCAGGCCATGGCCGACATGAACACGGCCCGCAGTCTGGCGGACACCCTGCAGACCGTCGCGGACGGTGTGGTCAACGCCCTCGGCTACGAGATGGCGGCCGTCAACCTCGTCCGGCCCGACGGCGACCTCGTCGTCGCCGCCTTCGCCGGGAACTCCGCCGCCGAGGCCCTCATCACCGGCCGCGTCGGCCCCCGCCCCTCCTGGGAGCGCCGCCTCACCATGGGCGAGCAGTGGGGAGATCTCATCTTCATACCCCACACCGAGGGCTGGATACTCGACGACGACGACGTCCCCCAGTGGTACACCGACGGACCCGCGCCCCGCTTCGAGGACGAGTGGCACCCCGCCGACCGCCTCTTCGCCCCCATGTACGCCCCCGGCCCGCAGGGCGGCGGCAGCAGCGGCGAACTGATCGGCGTCCTCTCCGTGGACCGGCCGCGCAACGGCCGGCGGCCCGGCGCCTGGGGCCGCGAGGCCCTCCAGATGTACGCCTTCCAGGCCGCCATCGCGATCAGCAACGCCCGGCTCCGCTCCAACATGCAGCGCGCCCTGGTCCGCCTGGAGCGCGACCAGCAGGCCCTGCGCGCCAGCGAGGAGAGCTTCCGGCAGGCCTTCGAGTACGCCCCCTCCGGCATGGCCATCGCCGAGATGGGCGGCGACCAGCACGGCCGCATCCTCAGGACCAACGACGCGCTCTGCCGCCTCCTCGGGCGGCCCGCCTCCGCGATGCGCCGCTACTCCTTCTCCGACCTGGTCCACCCCGAGGACATCGGCACCCTGCTGCGCACCTCCGCCGAGGGCGGCCGGGCCGAGCTGCGCCTCGCCCGCCGCGACGGCAGCTACGTCTGGGTCTCCCTGCGCAACTCCGTCGTCGCCGACGCCGCCGACGGGCCCCGCTTCCTGCTGACCCACGTCGAGGACATCGAGGAGCGCAAGCGCCGCGAGCTGGCCCTGGCCCACCGCGCCTCCCACGACTCCCTCACCGGCCTGCCGAACTCCGCCGAACTGCGCTCCCGGCTCTCCGCCCGGCTGTGCACCCGCCCCGCGACGGAGCACGCCGCCGCCGACGCGATGGACGCCGCCTACGGCGACCGGGGCGACGCCGCCTACGGCGACCCCGTCTTCGACTCCGGCGGGCACTTCTTCGACTTCCCGCCCGGGTACGACCCGCACGGCGGCGGCCACGACCACCACGAGCACGCCATCACCCCCGAGGGCGACCGCGACGACGGCACCAAAGGGCTCGCGGTCCTCTTCTGCGACCTCGACGGGTTCAAGTCGATCAACGACCGGTTCGGGCACAACGCGGGCGACGCCGTCCTCATCGAGGTCGCCCGGCGCCTGTCCCAGGGCGTCCGCGACGGCGACACCGTGGCCAGGCTCGGCGGTGACGAGTTCGTCATCCTCGCCGACGGGCTCGGCCGGGCCGACGCGCAGGATCTCGCCGTACGGCTGCGCAACGAGATCATCCAGCCGATCCGGGCAGAGGGACGGGCCGTGCGGGTGGGCGCGAGCTTCGGTATCGGATGGGCGCACTGCGGCATGACCGCCGACGAAGTGCTGAAGTCCGCTGACGAACGGATGTACATCGAGAAACGATCTCGTCCCAAACAACACCGCCGGGCCGGATGATCACCAGGTCAGCGAGTTGATGCGGTCCGAGTCACCCGTTCGGGTCAGCGACACCGGGTAGGCTCGGCCTCTCACCGCACGTACCGCACCCGCACCGCACCTGGTTAGGAGACCTAGGGATGACGCCCGGCAACAACGGCGCGAGCACGCCCGAGGACGACGACCCCTTCGGCTATCTGTACGCCGACGGGCAGGCCAACGGGGCCCAGCCGCCGTCCGGTGGCTACGGCTACCCCAATTCGGTCAACCGTGTGCGCCCGGTCGGTACCCGGCAGTACGGCGGGCCGGCCGCCCCGCAGGCGGCCCCGCCCCAGCAGGGCGCGTACGGGCAGCCGCAGGGCGCCTACGGCCGTCCGAACGCGCACTACGCGGCCCCCGAGACGCTCCCCGGCGGCGGAGGCGCGCCCACCGCGCCCCAGCACCAGGCGGGCCACGGCGGCGGGCGCGGCGGCCGTCGCGGCCCCAACACCAAGGGTCTCCTGATCGGCGCGATCGCCGTCGTCGCGGCCGTCGTCATCGGCATCGGCATCGCGATGACGAGCAGCGGCGACGACGACGACAAGAACGACGCCCAGGCGGGCGGCGGCACCACCCCGACCCAGTCCCAGAGCACGGACACGACCAGCCCGTCGGCCAGCAGCAGCGCGGACGGCGAGAGTGATCTGCCCTCCACCGACGCCGGCGCGCTGACCCTGTCGGGCGGCCCCGCCACAGCGTCCGATGTCGAGGGCGCCAAGGCCGAGGGCGGCACGTATGTGACCGGCTTCGACAAGGTCGGCGCCAAGATCACGTGGAACGTCGACGGCATCGCCGAGGCGGGCACCTACCGGCTGTACGTGCGCTACGGCATCCCGGGCGAGGACGCCGACGCGACGCTGAGCGCCAACGGCAAGGCCAACGCCCAGCCCCTCAACATGGCGAACTTCGGCGGCACGCCGAAGGGCGACTGGGAGAAGGGCTGGCAGACGACCTGGGCCAACGTGAACCTCAACAAGGGTTCCAACACGATCGAACTCGCCTGCAACGACGGCAACAAATGCAACGCGGTCTTCGACCAGGTCTGGATCCAGGAAGAGGAGTGATCCGCCGGGCCGTCAGCCCCAGACGGCCATGCTCACGACCGGCCATGGCGTCTTCGCCGAGTAGTGGCCGGTCTGGATGTCGAAGTGGTCGCCGTAGCAGGACGCATCCCGGTAGACGGTGATCCGCTTGCCGGTCTGGTTGGAGACCGAGCGGCCGCTGCGGGGATAGCAGCCGTTGTCGTTGTTGTAGGAGTACTTCGTCCCCGTGAAGTCGGCCTTCGACCACGTGCAGACATAGCTGCCGGAACACTTCGACGCGGCGGCGGCGGCGACCGGCCGGGCGGTGGCGAGGGGCGGGGCGGCGACCAGTACGACGCCGGCTGCGAGCGACAGCAGTTGTACGCGCATGGCGAGAGGCTTCCCACCGGGCATATCCGGCAATCCGCTCAGGCCGCGCTGGCCTCCGTCCTCACCTCCACGCGCCCCAGCAGCTCCTCGTAGGCCCGGTGGTCGTACTCTCCCGCCACCGGGGAGAGGACCGTCGCCGCCGACAGGGCCACCGCTCGGGACAGGCGGTCCGGCCAGGGGAGTTTCTCCGCGAGGCCCGACAGCAGGCCGGCCACGGCCGAATCGCCCGCGCCGGTCGGGTTGCCGCGCACCCGGGCGGGCGGCGCCGCCCGCCAGCGGCCCTCCGGCGTCACCGCCAGCAGACCCTCGGCGCCCAGCGAGGCCACCACGGACCGCGCGCCCCGGCGCCGGGCGTCCTGCGTGGCCCGCAGCGGCTCGTGGGAGCCGGTCAGCTCAGCCAGCTCGTCCGCGTTCGGCTTGATCAGGTCGGGGCGGGCGGCCACCGCCCGGCGCAGCGGCTCCCCGCTGGTGTCCAGCAGCACGGGAACGCCCGCGGTGCGCGCGGTCCGCACCAGACCGGCGTACGCGCCCACCGGCACCCCCGGCGGCAGGCTGCCGCACAGGGCCACCGCCGAGACACCGGGGAGGAGGTCCTCGTAAGCCTCCTGGAAGGCGTTCCACTCGGCCGGGGTGACGGTGGGGCCGGGTTCGTTGAGCTGGGTCGTGTCGCCGGTGCGGTCGTCGACGACGGCGATCGTGCGGCGGGTGGCGCCGCCGACCGGCAGCAGCGCGTCGACCACGCCGCTCACGGCCGTCAGCCCGTCCTGGACGGCGCGCCCGGTGGGGCCGCCCGTGAAGCCCGTGACCGTCACCTCGTGTCCGAGGGCCGCGAGCACCCGGGCCACGTTGAGGCCCTTGCCGCCGGGGCGTTCCGTCACCTCGGTGACCCGGTGGGAGGAGTGCGGGCGCAGGCCCGGGACGCGATAGGTGATGTCGAGAGCGGTGTTCAGCGTGACGGTGAGAATCACCTGGGCCGGCCTCCCCCGATCGTGCGACTGCCGTGTGTCCGGAAGTGCTCCGGAGCTTCGATCATGCCAAACGGACGGCGGTCGGCCCAGTCCCGAGTCCGGCCGTACCGCGACCGACTCGGGGATCAATCACCGCGGTTGGGGATCGACCACCCAAACGCCCCGCCGCATGACACCCACCACGTCGAACGCGGAATCGAGCACCACGAGGTCCGCGTCCTTGCCCGGCTCCAGCGAACCCACCCGGTCCGCCAGGCCCAGCAGCCGCGCGGGGTTGGCCGAAAGCGCGGCGACCGCGTCGCCCACCGGCAGCCCGTCCACCGTCACCGCCCGCTTGAAGGCGCGGTCCAGGGTGAGCGTGGAACCCGCGATCGAGTCGCCCTCGACCAGCCGCGCCACACCGTCCCTCACCTCCACCTCCAGCGGGCCGAGGTGGTAGCGGCCGTCGCCGAAACCGGCGGCGTCCATCGCGTCCGTGATGAACGCCACCCGTGAAGGGCCCGCGTGGTGGAACGCCAGCCGGAGCGCGGCCGGGTGCAGATGGACGCCGTCGTTGATCAGCTCGACCGTGACCCGCTCGTCCTCCAGGAGGGCGGTGATCGGACCGGGCGCCCGGTGGCCGATCGGCGGCATCGCGTTGAACAGGTGCGTGGCGACGGTGGCGCCCGCGTCGATCGCCGCCACGGTCTGCTCGTACGTCGCGTCCGTGTGCCCGACCGCCGCGATCACGCCGTGCTCGGCCAGCAGCCGTACGGAGTCCAGACCGCCCGGCAGCTCGGTGGCGAGCGTGACCATCCTGGCGTGGCCGCGGGCCGCGTCGAGGAGCTTGCGGACCTCCGCGGGGTCCGGGTCGCGCAGCAGCGCCTCGGAGTGGGCGCCCTTGCGGCACGGGGAGATGAACGGGCCCTCGAAGTGGATGCCGGCGATGTCGCCCTGCTCGGCCAGTTCCGCGAGCTGCCCGGCGCGGCGGGCGAGGCCGTCCAGGTCGCCGGTGACGGTGGAGGCGACCAGGGTGGTCGTGCCGTGCAGACGGTGGGTGCGGATGCCGGCGAGGACCTCCTCGGTGGTGCCGGAGGTGAAGGAGGCGCCGCCGCCGCCGTGGTTGTGGAGGTCCACGAAGCCGGGGACCACCCAGTGGCCGGTGAGGTCGATCCGCCGGGCGTCGGGGGCGGCCTGAGTGGTGATGCGGGTGCCGTCGATGGCCAGGGTGGCGTCGTCGGCCGTGCCGGTGGGGAGGACGATCTTCGCGCCGGTGAGGAGGAGGGGGGTGGTGTCCGTCGCGGGGTGCGGGCTCGTTGTGGTCGCTCGCGCTCCGCGGCGGAGCCGCATAT
Source organism: Streptomyces sp. CRN 30 (assembly GCF_034105845.1). NCBI lineage: Bacteria > Bacillati > Actinomycetota > Actinomycetes > Kitasatosporales > Streptomycetaceae > Streptomyces > Streptomyces sp. CRN 30. Next base: position 18,981 of record NZ_JAVRHI010000535.1, read on the forward strand.
CGGCGCTGTCCCGCGCCCCTGGGTGGGCTGCCATCAGGCGGATTCCTCCGTAAGGTCGGCATGGTCCAGCAAGTCCCAGGCCAGCAGGCCCGCGCCCCGGCAGCCTGCCGTGTCGCCCAGGGCGGCCGGGACGATCGACGGCTCGGTCTGGAAGGTGACCCGGCGGGTGACGGCCTCCCGCAGCGGTGTGAACAACGTTTCCCCGGCTTCCGCCAGCCCGCCACCGATGACGACGACCCGGGGGTCCAGCAGGGTGAGGGCGGTGACCAGGCCGTCGGCGAGGGCGTCGATCGCAGCCAGCCAGACCTCCCGGGCCCGCGCGTCGCCGGAGTCGACGGCCTTGGCGCAGTCGGCGGCGTCCGCCTCCGGGTCGCCGCACGCCGCCGCCCACGCCTGGCCGACGGCGCTGGCGGAGGCGTACCGCTCCAGGCAGCCGTGCTGCCCGCACGGACAGGCGGTGCCGCCGGGGCGTACGACGACGTGGCCGATCTCGCCCGCGAAGCCGTGCGCGCCGCCCTCGACCCGGCCGTCGATGCCGATGGCGCCCGCGATGCCGGTGCCGAGGGGGACGAAGAGGTAGCGGTCGGCGCCCCGGCCGGCACCGACGCGGCCCTCGGCGAGGCCGCCGGTGCGCACGTCGTGGCCGAGGGCGACCGGGATGCCGAGCCGTTCGGTCAGCAGGGCCCGCAGCGGGACGTCGCGCCAGCCCAGGTTGGCGGCGTAGGCGGCGAGGCCGCGTGCCTCGTCGACGATGCCGGGGACGGCGACGCCGGCGGCCGCGGCGGGCTCGCCGAACCGGTCGGCGCCCAGGGCGCGCAGTTCCGCGGCGAAGTCGAGGATGCCCGCGACGACCGCGTCCGGTCCGCGCTCCCGGCCGGTGGGCCGGCGGGCCTGGTGCAGCAGTTCGCCGTCCGGTCCCGCCAGGGCGGCCTTCATCCCGGTGCCGCCCACGTCGAGGGCGATGACATGTCTCACGGGGACAGTGTGGCCCGTGGACCCGCGAGAGGTCTAGTCCATTCACGTGGTGTAGACCTTGTTCCGGTAAACGGACAGCAGTCGGCACCAATCGGTCGGCAGAGCAGGGGGCGAACAGTGCGGCGACGTGGAAAAGGGACGATCGCGGCGGTGTCCGCGCTGGGTCTGTCGGCGGTCCTCGGCGGCTGCGGCATCGGCTCGGGCGGCTCCGACGAGGTGACCCTGCGGCTGGTCGCCGCGGACTACGGCGACGGCAAGGAGACCGGCTCCCAGCGGTACTGGGACGAACTGGCCGAGGCGTACGAGTCCGACCACCCCGACGTGGACGTCCGGGTCACCGTCTACTCCTGGAGCGACGTCGACCGGAAGGTCCGCGCGATGGTCGACTCCGGTGACGCGCCCGACCTCGCGCAGATCGGCGCCTACGCCGACTACGCGGACAAGGGGCTGCTCTACCAGGCCGACGACCTGCTCTCCATTCCCACGCAGGCCAACTTCGTCTCCCAGCTCGCCACCGCGGGCCAGGTCAACGGGGTGCAGTACGGAATGCCGTTCGCGGCCTCCACACGCGTGCTCTTCTACAACAAGACCCTCTTCGCCAAGGCCGGCCTCTCCGCGCCCGAGACCTGGGAGGACCTCGCCGACGCCGCGCAGGCGCTCGACGCGGAGGGCGTGACGTACCCGTACGCGCTGCCGCTCGGCCCCGAGGAGGCGCAGGCCGAGACCATGCAGTGGATGCTCAGCGGCGGAGGCGGCTACACCGACTCCCTCGGCACCTACAGCGTCGACTCCCCGCAGAACGTCGACACCTTCACCTGGCTCAAGGACGAACTCGTCGACAAGGGCCTCACCGGGCCGGTCGCGCCCGGCAAGCTCGACCGGGCGGACGCCTTCGCCGCCTTCGCCGAGGGCAAGGTCGGAATGCTCAACGGCCACCCGTCACTGATGGCGATGGCCAAGAAGAACGGCGTGGAGTACGGCATGGTGCCGACCCCCGGCGTCGACGGGGCGAGCGGCACCACGCTCGGCGTCACCGACTGGATGACCGCCTTCAAGCAGAACGGCCACCAGGAGCAGGCCGGCGACTTCCTCGACTACGTCTACAGCGACCGGAACGTCCTCGACTTCTCCCGCCGCTACGACCTGCTGCCGGTCACCGGCTCCGCCTCCGAGACCATGGGCGCGGCCGCCGAGGACAAGGAGCTGAAGCCGTTCCTCGACGAACTGCTCACCTCCGAGCTGTACCCGGTCGGCGAGAAGTCCTGGGCGACGGTCAGCGCACGGGTGAAGAAGGACATCGGCAGGGCGGTCGCCCGCGGCGAGGACCCCGAGTCCGTCCTGAAGGAGATCCAGACGGCCGCGACGCAGGCCGGCTGAGCCGCCTGAGCCCCCCGGTGTCGGTGCCCGGCGTTACGGTGCGGGCATGAACGAGGCAGAGCGGCAGCCGCTCGGGGAACGGGAACGGGCGGTCCTGGCGCTGGAGGGCCGCGGCTTCTCCGGCCCCGGCGCCAAGGAACGCGCGATCCGCGAGGAACTGGGCCTCGCCCCCGTGCGCTACTACCAGCTCCTCAACGCCCTCCTCGACGACCCCCGGGCCCTGGCCGCCGCCCCGGTCACGGTCAACCGCCTGCGCCGGGTCAGGGAGTCCAGACGCACGGAACGGTAGATCCTGACGCACGGAACGGCAGAGGCGTGCGAGCGGTGCCCCCGGGATAGGTTCGCCGTATGGGCAGCCACCACACGGACGCAACACCCGACACGCCTGACCAGCCGCCGGCCCCCCTGCCGACGCCCGCCACCGAGGCCGGGCGGGACGGGCTCGGCGCGGTGCTCGCGCACCCCGGCCGCACGGTGGTCGCGCTCGACTTCGACGGCACGCTCGCCGAGATCGTGCCCGACCCCGACCGGGCCCGCGCCCACCCGGACGCGGTCCCCGCGCTGGCCGCGCTCGCGCCGAAGGTCGCCTCCGTCGCCGTGATCACCGGCCGCCCCGCCGAGGTCGCCGTCCGGCACGGCGGTTTCGCGGACGTACCCGGCCTGGAGCACCTCGTCGTCCTCGGGCACTACGGCGCCGAGCGCTGGGACGCCGCCACCGGCACCGTCACCGCGCCCCCGCCGCACCCCGGGGTCGCCGCCGTCCGCGCCGGACTGCCCGCCCTCCTGGATCGGGCCGGGGTCCGCGACGGCGCGTGGATCGAGGAGAAGGGCCGCTCGATCGCCGTGCACACCCGGCGGGCCGCCGACCCGCAGGCCGCGTTCGACGCGCTGCGCGGACCCCTGGCCGAACTGGCCGGGCGGCACGGACTGATCGTCGAGCCCGGCCGGATGGTGCTGGAGCTGCGCCCGCCGGGCATGGACAAGGGCGTCGCCCTCCTCGACCACGCCCGTGCCACCGGCGCGGCGGCCGTCCTCTACGCCGGTGACGACCTCGGCGACCTGCCCGCCTTCGACGCCGTCGACACCCTGCGCGGCGACGGCACCCCGGGGCTGCTGGTGTGCAGCGGCAGCGACGAGGTGACCCGGCTGCGTGAACGCGCCGACCTGGAGGTGGACGGCCCGGCCGGGGTCGTCGCCCTGCTGAGCGCCCTCGCCCGACGGCTGGCCTGAGACAAGGTCACAGAGATTCCCCCCGTCTGTCACAGGCGTGTCCTGACGCCGCGGGGGGCGCAACCCGCCCCCCGCCCGACGCCCTCCTCCGCACCGTAAAGCCTGATCGACCAGGCACAGGAACCGTGGAGGACCCGCCATGACCGCTCGCAAGACGCTCACCCGGAAGACGAACGCCCGCAAGATCTCGGCGCTCGCCGTCACCGCCGTGGCCGCCTGTCTGGCCCTCACCGCCTGCGAGAGCGGCGGCACCGACGACACCTCGTCGGCGACCGCCGGGACGTCCGTGACCGCCACCGCCGAATCGTCCACCCCGCCCGCCGACTCCACCGACGCGAGCGCCACCGCGTCCGTCGGGTCGACCGCCCCGACCGCGGAGTCGAACGCCACCACCGACTCCTCCGCGCAGGGCGGCGAAACCACCCCCGCCGCCGGCCTCGCGCTGGACCTGAAGTGCACCAACCAGCTGGACTACGCGAACGACTCGCGGTCCAACGCCGAGATCAACTCCATCGGCGCCGACACCGGGACCTGCCCCGTGCCCGAGGGCGCCGCCGACCCGGACGGCCTCGCGCTGGACCTGAAGTGCACCAACCAGATCGACTACGCGAACGACTCCCGGTCCAACGCGGAGATCAACTCCATCGGCGCCGACACCGGCACCTGCCCCGAGCCGCAGCAGTAGGCGGCAGGAGAGGCGGCAGGGCGGCAGAAACCAGGGTCAGCCCCGCAGGGCCTCCAGCTGGTCCAGGAACCACCGCGCCGGCGGCAACGCCGTTGCCGCCGCGGCCAGCCGCTTCGTCCGCTCCGCGCGCTCGCCGTCCGGCAGGGAGAGCGCCTCGTGCAGGGCGTCCGCCGTACCCACCACGTCGTACGGATTGACGACGACGGCGTCCTCGCCCAGCTCCTCGAAGGCCCCGGCCTCCCGGGACAGCACCAGCGCCACCCCCTCGTCGGAGACGACCGGCACCTCCTTGGCGACCAGGTTCATCCCGTCCCTGATGGGGTTGACCAGCGCCACGTCGGCCAGCCGGTACGCCGCCAGCGACCGCGCGAAATCGTCCTCGACGTGCAGCACGACCGGCGTCCAGTCCGGCGTACCGAACTCCTCGTTGACCGACTCGGCGACCCGCCGGACCTCCGCCGTGTACTCCCGGTAGACCGCGAGATCCTGCCGGGAGGGGTAGGCGAACGCGACGTGCACCACCCGCTCCCGCCACTCCGGCCGCCGCCGGAGCAGCTCCCGGTAGGCCAGCAGCCCCCGCACGATGTTCTTCGACAGCTCGGTCCGGTCCACCCGCACGACCGTGCGCCGGCCCTCGCCGATCTGTCCCCGCAGCGCCGCCATCCGCTCGTCCACGTCGCTCTCCCGCGACCGCTTCCGCAGGAACTCCGCGTCCGCCCCGAGCCCGTGCACGCCCACCTCGGTGGAGCCGAGCCCGCCCACCAGCGCGTCGCAGCACGCGGTGAACGCGTCTGCCCAGCGGTGGGTGAGGAACCCCAGCCGGTCCGCGCCCAGCATCCCGCGCAGCACCTGCTCGGCGATGTCGTCGGGCAGCATCCGGAAGTACTCCACCGGCGCCCACGGCGTGTGCGAGAAGTGGCCGATGCGGAGATCGGGCCGCAACTCCCTGAGCATGCCCGGCACCAGCGTCAGGTGGTAGTCCTGCACCAGCGCGACCGCGCCCTCGGCGGCCTCCTCGGCCAGCGCCTCGGCGAACGCCCGGTTGAACGCCACGTAGGAGTCCCACCGCCGGCGGAACTCCGCGTCGAAGACCGGCTCCACCGGCGTCTGGTACAGCATGTGGTGGACGAACCACAGCACGGAGTTGGCGATGCCGTTGTACGCGTCGCTGTGCACGTCGGCGGGGATGTCCAGCATCCGTACGCCGTCCTCGCCCGCCCCGCGCCGCACCGCCTCGCGGTCGCCGTCGGACAGCGCCGAGCACACCCACAGCGCACCCGCGTCCGGTCCGATCGCCGACAGCCCGGAGACCAGTCCGCCGCCGCCCCGCTTGGCGCGCAGCGAACCGTCCCCCCCGACCTCGTACGACACGGGGCCCCGATTGGAGGCCACCAGCACCTGAGCGGCACCGAAGGACGCGGACGAAGCGGACGAAGAAGAAGCGGAAGCCGAGGAAGCCATACGACTCAAACTAGCCCGGCCGCCAACAGCTCAAACGTACGTTCACGCGACCTTGCGCTCCGCGTACTCGGCGATCTCCAGCATCGGCGGGCGTTCCTCGGTGTCCACCGAGAACGTCCGCGGCTCGAACCCCTGCGCACCTCGCTCGAACTGCGTCAGCGCCGGCCGGACCAGATGGCCCCGGGCCAGCCTGAGCTGCGCGGTCCGGTAGATCGCGGCGGCCATCCGGCCCAGCGCCTGCCCGTCCTGGTGCCGGTGCCTGCGCACCCCGACGTCGACCTGGGCGAGGGCGTCCAGGCCCACCAGGTGCAGCGCGTCCACCAGCATGCCCAGCTCCACCCCGTAGCCGACGGGGAACGGCAGCCGCTCCAGGAGCGAGCGGCGGGCCGCGTACTCGCCGCCGAGCGGCTGCACGAAACCGGCCAGCCGCGGCCAGTGCATGTTCAGCAGCGGGCGGGCCATCAGCTCGGTGACCCGGCCGCCCTGCCCGGCGGCGCCGCGCAGCGGACGGTCGTACATGGCCTTGACCAGGTGCACGTCCGGGTCGGTCAGCAGCGGGCCGACGATCCCCGTGACGAAGTCGGACGAGAACTCCTTGAGGTCGGCGTCGACGAACGCCACGATGTCCCCGCTCGTCACCAGCAGTGACCGCCACAGCACCTCGCCCTTGCCGGGGACGGGCGCGAGGCGCGGCAGGATCTCGTCGCGGTGCACGACGCGGGCGCCGGCCGCCGCGGCCACCTTCGACGTGGCGTCGGTCGACCCGGAGTCGATCACGACGATCTCGTCGACCAGCGGTACCTGGCACATCAGGTCGTGGCGGACGGCCGCGACGATGTCGCCGACGGTCTCCTCCTCGTTCAGCGCGGGCAGCACGACGCTGACCCGCTGGCCGGTGCGCTGCTTGGCGGCCAGTATCTGGTGGAGCGGACGGTCGGTCACGGACCAGGAGCGTGCACTGAGCCAGCGCTCGACTTCTTCCAGCACGGTCTGCGGCTCCTCCCTGTTGTGGATCACGGTCAGCGGGTCAGGCGTCGCATATGTGATCCATCTCGCGCATCGGACGACTATCTCAACTGTCCTGGCCTTCGGTTACAGTCTTGAACAACGCGGATGACCATCGCATGTCGGGGGTGGCCGCCGCTGACAACCACATACAGCTCATCCAGAGGGGCAGAGGGACACGGCCCGATGAAGCCCCGGCAACCCTCCAGTCGGTACTCGTGAAGACGCGAGGCTCCCGGCTCGGGAAGGTGCCAAATCCGTCTCACGGCGAAGTGCGTCGTGAGGAAGATGAGGAGAAAGGGCCTCGCCTCCATGGCTGTGCAGACTGCCGAAAGCACCACCACTCCCGCCGCCTCCGTCGATCTCGGCCCCGCCGCGGCGCTCTCCTGCCGGGAATGCGGCCACCGCGTGCCCCTCGGCCCGGTCTTCGCCTGCGAGGAGTGTTTCGGCCCGCTGGAGATCGCTTACGACTTCTCCTCGTACGACACGGAGAAGCTCCGCGCGCGCATCGAAGCGGGCCCCGCGAACATCTGGCGTTACGCGCCGCTGCTGCCCGTCCCGGCGGACGTCGCCGACAAGCCCAACATCAACCCGGGCTGGACCAAGCTCGTCCAGGCCGACCGCCTCGCCGCCGAGCTGGGCGTCACCGGCGGTCTCTACGTCAAGGACGACTCCGGCAACCCGACGCACTCCTTCAAGGACCGGGTCGTGGCGCAGGCACTGGAGGCGGCGCGCGCCTTCGGCTTCACCACCCTCTCCTGCTCCTCCACCGGCAACCTGGCCGGCGCCGTCGGCGCCGCCGCCGCCCGCGCCGGTCTGCGCTCCTGCGTGTTCATCCCGCACGACCTGGAGCAGGGCAAGGTCGTCATGGCCGCGATCTACGGCGGCGAGCTGGTCGGCATCGAGGGCAACTACGACGACGTCAACCGCTTCTGTTCCGAGCTGATCGGCGACCCGGCCGGCGAGGGCTGGGGCTTCGTCAACGTCAATCTCCGCCCCTACTACGCGGAGGGGTCCAAGACCCTCGCGTACGAGATCTGCGAGCAGCTCGGCTGGCGCCTTCCCGACCAGCTCGTCGTGCCCATCGCCTCCGGCTCCCAGCTCACGAAGATCGACAAGGGTCTGAAGGAACTGATCGAGCTGGGGCTCGTCGAGGACAGGCCGTACAAGATCTTCGGTGCCCAGGCCGAGGGGTGCTCGCCGGTCTCCACCGCGTTCAAGGCCGGCCACGACGTGGTCCGCCCGCAGAAGCCGAACACCATCGCCAAGTCGCTGGCCATCGGCAACCCGGCCGACGGGCCGTACGTCCTCGACATCGCCCGCCGCACCGGCGGCGCGGTGGAGGACGTCACGGACGAGCAGGTCGTCGAGGCGATCAAGTTGCTGGCGCGGACGGAAGGGATCTTCGCGGAGACCGCGGGCGGGGTCACGGTGGGCGTGACGAAGAAGCTGATCGAGGCGGGTGTCCTCGACCCGTCGCTCACCACCGTGGTGCTCAACACCGGGGACGGTCTGAAGACGCTGGACGCGGTCGCCGACACGGGGCTCACGGCGACGATCCGGCCGAACCTCGACTCCTTCCGTGCGGCGGGGCTGGCGTAGCGCCGCGCAGTTCCCCGCACCCCTAGGCAGATCCCCCTGACCGGAGGTTTCAAGTGAGTGTCTCTGTCCGCATCCCGACCATCCTGCGTACGTACACCGGCGGGCAGGCCGAAGTGACCGCCGAAGGGGCCACCCTCGGCGAGGTCATCGCCGACCTGGAGAAGAACCACACCGGGATTTCCGGGCGGGTTCTCGACGACCAGGGCAAGCTGCGGCGGTTCGTCAACGTGTACGTCAACGACGACGACGTCCGATTCGAGCAGGGTCTGGAGACGGCCACCCCGGACGGGGCCGGCGTCTCGATCATCCCCGCGGTCGCCGGCGGCTGATCCGTCACCCACCGTTCCCCCGAATTGCCCCCTCCGTGAGAGAAGCGGAGGGGGCAATTCCATGTGGTTGAGCGCGGTACAGTTGGGGAACGCGGCGCTGATCACGCGGTCGGAAACCAAGAATTCCTGCCGCCCGCCCGACTAGATGTAGCCAAAGTGTGGGCGTCTTTCGCGTCTTTTGCCCTCTTTGAGTGGCCCGACTTGCCCCGAATCCTTACGAATTCTCACCATATTCCGGACCGCTCCCGTCCAGAATTCTCGTCCAATTGACCTGTTGCAGAGGGCAGTTGGACAGATACATTCGGCCGCGGTCGACGCGTTCCGGCGCACGCCCCCAGATTCTGGGGGGCGAGGTCTGACCCGGATTCGCGAAGTGCGGATCTGTGCAAGGGCCAGTAATAGGGGAGTTAGGCATGGCTCAGGGCACCGTCAAGTGGTTCAACGCGGAGAAGGGGTACGGCTTCATCGCGGTCGACGGTGGTGCGGATGTTTTCGTCCACTACAGCGCGATCCAGATGGACGGGTACCGCACCCTTGAAGAAGGTCAGCGGGTCGAGTTCGAGATCTCGCAGGGCCAGAAGGGCCCGCAGGCCGACATGGTTCGCGTCAGCGCCTGATCCGCGCGACCACCGCAGCGAACGGTCTTCTCCGGAGGGCCCGCGTCCCGGCAGGGGTGCGGGCCCTCCGGCATGTTCGCGGGCGGCGGAGCGTCGCCCTCGTTGGTGAGAGACGCTTGCGCCCGCCCGTCGCCCGACCACCCCACAACGAACCCACTTCGCGGGTGCGTCTTGCACTCGGAGGGGTCGAGTGCTAATCATTGGCGTTAGCACTCTGAAGGTGAGAGTGACAACGAAGGACCGGGTCGGTGAGGCCCGCGGGTCCTCGTGGGGAAGGAACCACGGGGCCGGCGAGCCGTCCGTCGCGGGCGCGGGCGCGGTCCGAAGGAATCACCCCCAGTCCTGGAGGGACCACTTCACATGGCCAAGATCATCGCGTTCGACGAGGAGGCGCGGCGCGGCCTCGAGCGCGGCATGAACCAGCTC
>NZ_JAVRHI010000536.1:0-24196 GCF_034105845.1 Streptomyces sp. CRN 30
TGACGGCGACGGCGGCGGCCTTCCAGTCGCGGACCAGGTCGGCGGCGGCGTGCGCGGCGGCCCGCAGCGTGCCGTCCGGGCGGGCCTCGCCGGGCGCGAAGCCGTGCGCCTCCTTCTCGGCGGGCGTGACCAGCCGGGTCCCGGGCACGGGGGCGCCGCCGCGCGGGTGCGGGTCCCACACCAGCGGCGGGTGGCCGGTGAGTTCCTCGCGGAGCGCGTCGGCGGCGCCCCGGCCGTAGTCGGAGACGAGTACGGCGGGCGCGGAGCGCAGCACGGCGCGGGCGTCGTCGCCGGCGGCGCGGGCGCGTCCGCCGCCCCGGTCGAGGCGGACGACGGGCCGCCCTGCGGCCAGGACGCGGGTCTTCTCCGGCAGGGTGCCGCTCAGCGGGAGCGGCACCAGGGTCAGCCAGGGTTCGAGGAGCGCGCGCAGTTCGGCGGAGGCGGGGTCGTCGCCGAGGCCGGTGACCAGGGTGACGTCGCGTCCGTCGCGGGCGGCGAGGTACGCGGCGAGGGCGGCGCCGCCCGGCCGGACCCGCTCGGCGCACTCGGCCACGACGGGCACGGGCGCGTCCGGCGCGAGCCGGTCGGCGGAGCCGGTCAGGTCCCGGTCGAGGAGCGCGTCGCCGACGACGACCAGCGGTGACTTCGCACGCATCGGTTCACGCATGGGTGTCCCTTCCGCGGGCGCCCCGGTCCAGGGCGGCGTCGAAGGCCGCGCAGACCATGTGCACGGCGACGAGGTGGAGTTCCTGGACGGTGGCCGTCGTCGCGGCCTCGACGCACAGGGACTCGTCGCTGCCCGCCATCAGGGGGTTGGGTTCGCAGCCGGTCAGGGCCCACACCCGCATCCCGGCCGCGCGTCCGGCGTCCGCGGCGGAGAGCAGGTTGGCGCTGGCGCCGGAGGTGGACAGCAGCATCAGTACGTCGCCGGTGCGGCCGTGGGCGCGGACCTGCCGGGCGAAGACCTCGTCCACGCCGTAGTCGTTGGCGATGGCGGTGGTGGAGGAGGTGTCGGCGTGCAGGGCGATCGCGGAGTAGGGCGGCCGGTCCTCGCGGTAGCGGCCGACGAGTTCGGCGGTGAGGTGCTGGGCCTGCGCGGCGCTGCCGCCGTTGCCCGCGGCGAGCAGCCGGCCGCCGCCGGTGAGCACGGCCGCGAGCTGTTCGCCCCAGCGCTGGGTGGTGTGCGCGGAGGCGCGGAACGCCGCGAGCGCGGCCTGGAGTTCGTCGCAGTGGCCGACGACGGGCGGGTGCACGGTCATCACGCCACCTCCTTGGAGAGTTCGTGGTCGGCGACGGTCAGGCGGTAGACCTGTTCGGCGCCGTCGGCGACGCGCCGCCACGTGTAGTGCCGAAGGACGCGTTCGCGGCCGGCGGTGCCGTAGGCGCGGCGCAGCCGCTCGTCGGGCAGCAGGACCCGCGCGACGTCGGCGATGGCCTCGGGGCTGTGCGGTGCGACGAGGCGGCCGGTGACGCCGTCGGCGACGGAGTCGCGGTGACCGCCGACGTCGGTGGCGAGCACGGGCACGCCGCAGCCCATGGCCTCCAGCGGCACGATGCCGAACGGCTCGTAGTACGGGGTGCACAGCACCACGTCGGCGCTGCCGATGAGGGTCGGCATGTGCTCGGGGCCGACCGCGCCGAGCAGCCGTACCCGGTCGGCGACACCGGCGCGGCGCGCGATGCCGGTCAGCCGCTGGGCCTCGGTATCGGTGTCGACGTCGTCGGCGGGCGGCCCGCCGGCGATGAGGAGTTCGGCGTCGGGGATGTGGGCGAGGGCGCGGATCGCCTGGTCGTAGCCCTTGCGGGGAACGAGCCGGCCGCAGGCGAGGAGCCGGTGGCGGTGGCGTCGCGCGGGGGCGCGGCCGGTGTCGGCGCCGGGCCGGAAGTGCCGGGAGTCCACGCCGCAGGGCACGACGGAGATCTGGCTGGGGCGCACGCCCATGTCGCCGAGTTCGACGACCTCGTCGGTGCAGGTCGCGAGGACGCGGGCGCAGGAGCGGCCGATCTGCCGCTCGACGCCGATCCGTTCGTAGGGGCTGGTGTCCCTGAGGCCCTGGTGGCGCCGCTTGACGGTGCCGAGGGCGTGGAAGGTCTGCACGAGCGGGATGCCGTGCGGCTGGACGCCGATCTGGGCGGCGAGGCCGGACATCCAGAAGTGGGCGTGCACGACGTCGGGCCGTTCCCGGGTGAAGACCCGGGCCAGGTGGGCGCCGAAGGCGGGCATGTAGGGGAACAGTCCGTCCTTGGCCACGACCTCGGCCGGTCCGGCGGGGACGTGCTCGACGACGGCGCCGCCGGGCAGCGGCACCCGGTCGGGCAGGTCGAGGGTGTCGCGGCGGGTGTAGACCGTGACGTCGTGGCCGCGGCGGGCCAGTTCCTCGCTGAGCCGTGCCACGTAGACGTTCTGTCCTCCGGCGTCGACGCCGCCGAGCGCGGCGAGCGGGCTCGCGTGCTCGGACACCATGGCGATCCTCATCGGGTCACCTCCTTCAGCAGCCGCTCCCAGTCGGTGAGGAAGCGGGACAGCCCGTAGCGGGCGAGGGCCGCCGCTCGGGCCTTCTCGCCGGCCGCGCGGGCGCGGTGCGGGTCGGCGAGGAAGTCGCGTACGGCGTCGGTCAGTACGTCGATGCGGTTGGAGACCACTCCGGCGCCGGGCGGTACGGCCTCGGTGACCTCGGTGGTGGCGAGCGCGACGACCGGCATGCCGAGGTGCATGGCCTCCAGCAGGGAGAGGCCGAGCGAGGTCCAGCGCACGGGGTGGACGTAGACCCGGCGCCGGGCCAGTTCGGTGTGCAGGTCGTGCTGCGGGACGTCCTGGGTGCGGCAGCGGTCGGGGTGGATGCCGAGGTGCTCGGCGAGCCCTTCGGTGCCCATGCCGAAGACGTCCAGGGGGGCGGCGCGGGCGAACTCGGGGAGCAGGTCCGTGCCGGTGGTGCGGCCGCGCCGGACGGGTTCGTTGACGACGACGGCGGCCCGGCCGAGTTCGCCGGTCCAGCGGGGGCCGGGGTCGACGATGCCGTGCTCGATCACGGTGGTCTCGGTGTGCCCCGCGTCCCACATCAGCCGGTTGAAGTGGGTGACGTGGACGAGGGTGACGCCGGGGAGGTCCGCGGCGGGGTGCCGGGTGTCGGGCACGTCGCCGTGGGGCGCGTTGTGCTCCAGGTAGACGAGCGGCGGCCGCCGTCCGAGCCACCGGTCCACGAGGTCGATCTCGTGCGGGCGTTGCAGCACCACGAGGTCGATCTCCTCGTCGCGCAGCCGCTCGGGCGGGACCTCGATCACCGACTCGGGCCAGTCCCAGGTGCGGGCGCGGCCGAGGCCGTCGGGGCCGCGGTCGGGGGTGACGGGGAGGAGGCAGGTGTGCGGGCCCTGCACGAACGCCGTGGTCCACGACCCGTGCACGTGCCAGATGAGGATCCTCATGACGTCTCACCCACGAGTTTCTCGACGGCGGCCGCCACGTCGGTGGCGGTGACGGTGTTCAGACAGGGGTGGCCGGGTACGGGGCACTCCCTGGCCCGGCTCCCGGCGCAGGGCGCGTCCTGGTCGCCGAGGAGGACGCAGGGCACCCCGTACGGTCCCCAGCGTTCGGCCGGGACGACCGGTGCGAACAGGGAGACGACGGGGGTGCCGACGGCGGCGGCGAGGTGGGCGGGGCCGGTGTTGCCGGTGACGACGGCGCGCGCGCCCGCGAGGACACCGGCGAGTTCGGGGGCGCCGGTGCGGCCGCCGAGGTCGGTGCCGTGGCCGCCCGCGACGTACGCGGTGAGGTCGCGTTCGCCGGGGCCGCCGGTGACGAGGACGCGGTGTCCGGCGGCGGCGAGTTCGCGTACGGCCTCGGCGGCGCGCTCGGGGCTCCAGGCGCGGGCCGGGACGCTGGCGCCGGGGTGCAGCACGACATAGGGGCCGCTGCCGGTGAGCGCGGCGGTGTCCGGCGGGGGGCGCACCGCGAGCCGTCCGTCGTCGACGCGGGGGAAGCCCGCGGCCTCGGCCAGCTCCAGCGCCGCCTCGGCCTCGTGGAGGTGCGGGTCGCGCTGATGCCGTACGTCGAGCAGCGTGCCGGGGTAGTCCACGCTGTCGGCGGCGAGGCGGCGGACGCCGGCCAGCCGCAGCACCAGGGCGGTGGGCAGCGGGGACTGGTGGAAGGAGGTCAGGACGATGCCGGTGTCGGCGTCGATCCGGTCGGCGAGCGCGTCGATGTCCGCCCGGTCCACGGCGGGCGGCCGGAAGCCGGCCCAGGGCGCGTCCCACACCAGTACCTCGTCGACGCCGGGCAGCAGCCGCGCGGCGGGCGCGCCGTGGGTGCCGCACAGCAGGGTGAGGTGGCCGGCCCGCGCGGCGACGGCCCGTACGGCCGGCCCGGCGAGCAGCACGTCCCCGAAGCTGTCGAGCCGGCTGACGAGGGCTCTCATCGCGGCCTCCCGCAGGGGTCGGTCCCGCCGGTGGCCGGCGCGTACGCCGCTTCGAGAGGCCGCTCGTCCACCAGCACCCGGCCCTTCGGCGGGCCGGTCAGGACGGCCCGTACGGCGGTCAGGAGGTTCGGGGCGACATGGTCGGCGGTGGCCGTCTCCTCGGGGCGGGTGGCGGTGTTCGGGACGAGGATGCCGTGGGCGCCGGCCCGGCGGGCGGCCTCGACGTCGGCGCCGATGTCGCCGATGACGACGCAGTCGGCGGGGTCGGCGCCGATCCGCCCGGCCGCCTTCAGGATCATGCCGGGCCGGGGCTTGCGGCAGGCGCAGCCGTCGTCGGGGCCGTGCGGGCAGACGGCGAACACGTCGAAGGGGCCGAGGAGTTCGTCGAGGCGGGCGTGCACGCGGCGGACGTCGGCGTCGGTGAGCAGGCCGCGGGCGACGCCGGACTGGTTGGTGACGACGCCGGTGCGGATGCCGTGCGCGCGCAGCAGGCCGAGTGCCTCACGGGCGCCGTCGACCGGCTCGACCCGGGCTGGGTCGCCGTTGTAGGGGACGTCGTGGACGAGGGTGCCGTCGCGGTCGAACAGGACGGCCTTGACGGTGCTCATGCGGCGACCTCCTGCCAGGCGGGGGCGGACCGGTGCCGCCACACCCCGCCGATCCGGTGCCAGGTGGCGGCCGGCGGGATGAGCACGCTGGTGACGACCATGGCCGTGACCTCGTCGCGGGTACGGGGTCCGGGGGCGACGCGGGCCCAGGCGAACTCGGCGGTGCCGGCGGCCCAGCCGAGCCCGGCGAGGGCGGCGGCCCGGGGGCGGCCCGCGGCGGCGAGCGCGACGGCGGCGACAGCCGCGGCGGTGACGGCGACGTGGCGGCGGATGCGGCCCCGGGGCGCGACCGCCCTGGTCCACCAGTCGGGTCCGTGCAGGCGCCGCATCAGGGCGTCGTCGGCGTTGCCGCGCTGCTGCCGCAGCGACACCCAGCGGGAGGCGGGCCGCACCGGGTGGCGGGTGGTGCGGCGGCCCTGCCGGATGCGCCACCCGGCGTCGAGGACGCGCAGCGCGAGGTCGGCGTCCTCCCGGAAGGCGCGGGTGAAGCGTTCGTCGAAGCCGCCGACCTGTTTGAGGGCCTCGGTGCGGTACGCCATGTCGGCGGTGATCCAGCGGGCCGTGGCGAGTCCGGCGGTGCCGCGTTCCCAGTCGGTGGGCCGCCGCTCCCCCGGCAGCGGCACGGCGATCACGCCCTGCACGGCGCCGGTGTCGGGCGCCGTGTCGGCGAGGTCCTGGGCGAGCTGGTCGCACCAGTGCGGGCCGACCTGCACGTCGTCGTCGAGGAACGCCGTCCAGGGGGCGGTGACCGCGCGCGCCCCGGTGTTGCGGGCGGCGGCCGGTCCGCGCCCGCCGCTGCGCACCACCAGGGTGCGGTCGCGGAGTTCACCGAGGACGGTGAGCGGGTGCTCCAGGGCGTCGGGGCCCGGGTCGGTGCCGGCGTCGGTGACGGGGCGGTCGTCGACGAGGACGATCTCGTCCGGCTTCGGGCCGGTCGAGGCGGCCAGCGCCCCGAGGCAGTCGGCGAGCGTGGTCCGGGCGAGGGTGGGGATGACGACGGCGTAGCCGCTGGTGGAGCCCGCGCCCGCCGCGTCGCCCTTCCGGTGGCCGCTCATGCGAACGCCTTCCCTCGGCGGACGGCGAACGGCCCGATGGCGAGGAGGTCGACCGGCGCGGAGCCGAAGCACTCCAGGGCGTCGCGCGGGTCGTCGACCATGGGCCGTCCGGCGGTGTTGAGGCTGGTGTTGACGACGACGGGCAGCCCGGTGCGCCGCTCGAAGGCGTTCAGCATCCGTGCGACGAGCGGCTCGCGGCGCGTCTCGACGGTCTGGATGCGGGCGGTGCCGTCCACGTGGACGACGGCCGGGATGCGGTCCCGCCACGCCGGGTCGACGCCGTGCACGAAGAGCATGTACGGGCTCGGGACCGGCCCGTCGAAGATCTCGGCGGCGCGTTCGGCCAGGACCATGGGGGCGACGGGCCGGAACTCCTCGCGGCCCTTGACGGCGTTCAGCCGCTCCAGGTTCTCCGCGCGGCCGGGGTGGGCCAGCAGGGAGCGGTGGCCGAGGGCGCGGGGCCCGTACTCGCTGCGGCCCTGGAACCAGGCGACGACGCCGTCCCGGGCGAGTTCCTCGGCGACGGTCTCGGCGATGTCCGCGGGCTCCTCGTAGGGGACGGCGGCCGTCTCCAGCCAGGCGCGGATCTCGTCGTCGCGCCAGCCGCGGCCGAGGTCGGCGCCGTCCATCGGCTCGGGGGCGGTGCCCTCCCGGGCGGCGGCGACGTGCAGGGCACCGCCGAGCGCGGTCCCGGCGTCCCCGGCGGCGGGCTGCACCCAGACGTTCCGGTACGGGCCCTCGGCGGCGATCCGCGAATTGGCGACGCAGTTGAGGGCGACGCCGCCGGCCAGGGTGAGGGAGTCGCCGCCGGCCTCGCGGTGCAGCCAGTGCACGAGGTCGAGGAGGGCCTCCTCCAGGACGGCCTGCGCGCTGGCGGCCAGGTCGGCGTGGTCCCGGGTCCACTCCTCGTCCTTGCGGCGGGCGGGCGCGAGGGCGGCCCAGTCGACGCCGTGGGCGCGGAAGCCGCCGTCGCCGGTGGCGTGGACGTGCTCGCGCAGCCGGTCGGCGAAGCGCGGGGTGCCGTAGGAGGCGAGGGCCATCACCTTGAACTCGTCGCTGCTGCGCAGGAAGCCGAGGTGTTCGGTCAGCTCCTCGTAGACCAGGCCGAGCGAGTGCGGCAGGAGCTGCGTGGCGAGGGTGTCGAGCTTGCCGTCGCGGTAGCGGCCGGCCAGGTGGGAGGCGCACTCGCCGCGGCCGTCGAGGACCAGGACGTCGTTGTCGGGGTGGGGCGAGGCGGGTCCCGCGGACGCGGCGTGCGCGACGTGGTGCGGGACGAAGACGACCTGGTCGGGGTCGAGGCCGGGCAGCGCGGCGGCGAGGAAGTCGGGGGCGCGGCGCGCGTACTCCAGGCGCAGCGGGTCCCACGGGTCGTCCAGGCCGAGGTCGCGGGCGGGCCGGGCGAGCCCCGGGTCGAAGGAGTAGGCGACGGCGTCCAGCTCCTCGGGCCGTATCCCGGCGTGCTCCAGGCACCAGCGGGCCGACAGCTCGGGGACCTCCCAGGCGGAGAACGGGACGGGGCGCTTGCCGTGCTTGCGGCGGCTGAAGCGCTCTTCCTCGGCGGCCGCGACGGTCCGGCCGTCGATGACGAGGGCGGCGGCGGGGTCGTGGAACAGGGCGTTGATACCGAGGATGCGCATGGGGTGCTCCGTCCTGGTGTTTCTTCCGGGTCGCGGGTGCCGCGGGACAGCTGCCTCAAACACTTGGAAACAACTCAATTCCCGACAGAAGCGACATAACCACTCTCGGTAGTGGCCGGCGGTCCGCCGTCAGGCCGCCACGGCGTGCGCGAACCAGCCGATGGTGCGCTCCAGCCCCTCGTTCCAGTCGGTGCGGGGCTCCCAGCCGAGCCGTTCGCGGGCGAGGGTGGTGTCGGGGCGCCGGCGCCCGGGGTCGTCGACGGGGCGGTCGACGAAGCGGATGCGGGAGCCGGAGCCGGTGAGGCCGACGATCCGCCGGGCCAGCTCCAGCACGGTGATCTCCTCGGCGCCGCCGATGTTCACCGGCCCGCTCTCCCCGGACGCGGCGAGCGCGAGGACGCCGTCCACGGTGTCGTCGACGTAGCACAGGGAGCGGGTCTGGCCGCCGTCGCCGGCGACGGTGAGCGGTACGCCGTCCAGCGCCTGCGCGATGAAGGTGGGCACGGCGCGGCCGTCGCCGGTGCGCATCCGGGGCCCGTAGGTGTTGAAGATCCGGACGATGGCGGTGTCGGTGCCGTGCACCTGGCGGTGGGCGGTGGTGAGCGCCTCGGCGAACCGCTTGGACTCGTCGTAGACGCTGCGCGGCCCGACCGGGTTGACGTTGCCCCAGTAGCTCTCGCGCTGCGGGTGCTCCAGCGGGTCGCCGTACACCTCGGAGGTGGAGGCGAGCAGGAAGCGCGCGCCGTCGGCGTGGGCCCGTTCCAGAGCGTTGCGGGTGCCGGTGGAGCCGACGTCGAGGGTCTCCAGCGGCAGGCGGAGGTAGTCCAGCGGCGAGGCCGGGCAGGCGAAGTGCAGCACCAGGTCGAAGCGGCCGGGCAGCCCGCGCAGCGCGGCGGGGTCGGTGGCGTCGGCGTGCACGAAGCGGAAGCGGTGCTCGCGCTCCAGCGCGGTGACGTTGACGCGGGCGCCGGTGGCCAGGTTGTCGAGGCAGACGACGTCGGTACCGGCGTCGAGCAGCCGGCCGCACAGGTGGGATCCGACGAATCCGGCGCCGCCGGTGACCAGGGCGCGGCGCCAGGACCGGCCGTTCGCGAGGCTCTCGCTCACGGGACTCTCCTCACTCTCGCGTGCACGTTCGTCTCGGCGAGTAACCCGGCACCCCCTTCCGTACCTCGAACTCCCATTCGGCAGCCGCCGGGCGACCGCGACCGTCCCGGGTGACGCGGCCGACAGGAGTACGAGGTCGGGCGGGCGATTCCCTACGATCGTGGCGTGGCCACCTTCTTCCTCGAACGCACGGCGCCGCTCCCGCTGGACGAGACCTGGCGCCGGCTCACCGAGTGGCACCGGCACGGCGACGCGGTCCCGCTGACCCGGGTCCGCGTCACCACTCCCCCGCCCACCGGACCCGGTACCCGCTTCACGGCCCGCACGGGCCTCGGCCCGCTCGGCTTCGACGACCCGATGGAGGTCACCGTCTGGGAACCCCCGCGCGACGGCGCCCCCGGCCGCTGCCGTCTGGAGAAGCGCGGCCGTCTGGTCCGCGGCTGGGCGGAGATCGAGGTCCGCCCCGGGCCGGGCGGCCGGACCCGGGTGCGGTGGCACGAGGACCTCTCCGTCCGCCTGCTGCCGTCGGTGTTCGACGGGATACTGGCCCGCTCCGGACGGCTGGTGTTCGGCCGCGCGGTCAACCGGCTGCTGCGGCAGCCGTGACCGGACCGGGTCCGGCGGAGGGGGTGTCCACGGGGGTGGACGGGGTGACCGGTTCCTGACCGATCTGCCGGCCGGTGACTGGTGGGCGGCGCGTGGCGTCGGGACCATCCGAGCGTGCGCCGCGCGGAGCGGTCCGGGCGGGCGCGCTCCCCCGCCCCCGGTCAAGGAGAGATCGATGAAGGCCATCGTCCAGCGCTCCTTCGGTTCGGCCGAATCCCTCGCCCTCGACGACATCGACCGTCCCGTCCCCGGCGACGACGAGGTGCTCGTCCGGGTCCGCGCCGCCGGCGTCGATCCCAGCGTGTGGCATCTGCTGACCGGCCGCCCCTACGTCGCCCGGCTCAGCCCCCAGGTGGGCCTGCGCCGGCCCGCCCACCCGGTCGCCGGCTGGGACGCCGCCGGTGTCGTGGAACGGGTCGGCGCGCGCGTCACCTCCGTCCGGCCCGGGGACGAGGTCTTCGGCGCCTGCGAGGGCTCCTTCGCCGAGTACACCCGTGCCAAGGCCGACAAGATCGCCCCGAAACCCACCGGCCTCTCCTTCGAACAGGCCGCGGTCCTCCCCGTCTCCGGCGTCACCGCGCTCCAGGCACTCGCCGTCTCCCGCCCGGCCCCCGGCCGCCGGGTCCTGGTCATCGGCGCCTCCGGCGGCGTCGGCACGTACGCCGTCCAGCTCGCCGTCCACTACGGCGCCGAGGTCACCGGCGTCTGCGGACCGGCCGGCGCGGCGCTGGTCGGCGCGCTGGGCGCCGCCGATGTCGTCGACTACACGCGCGAGGACCTCACCGACCGCCCCGACCGGTACGACTTCGTCCTGGACGCCGCCGGCAACCGCCCCCTGCGGCACCTGCGCCGTGTCCTCACCCCGCGCGGCACGGTCGTCTTCGTCGGCGGCGAGAACGGCGGCCCGTTCCTCGGCGGTCTCGACCGGCAACTGCGCGGGGCGCTGCTCTCCGTCGCCGTACGGCAGCGGTTCCGCCCGCTGGTCGCGGTGGTCCGGCGGCGGGACCTCATGACCCTCGCGGAGTTCACCGAGAAGGGCGTGCTGGTGCCGGTCGTCGACCGCGCGTACCCGCTGGACCGGGCCGCGGCGGCCGTGCGGCACCTGGAGAGCGGGCATCCCCTGGGCAAACTCGTCCTCACCGTCTGAGCGTCTCGGCGTCCGGTCCGGCCGGGGTCCCGCCGTGGTAGCTTCCTCTGTATACGAGTTGTATGCGAGCCAGGGGGCCAGGGTGACGTCCGGACGGGACAAGGCGTACGCCTACCTCAAGGAGACCGTGCTGACGGACCCCGCGATGCAGGGGGAGTTCCTCTCCGAGCAGGAACTCGCCGACCGGATCGGCGTCTCGCGCACCCCGATCCGGGAGGCGCTGCTGCTGCTCGCCGCCGAGGACCTGGTGCAGCTCGTCCCCAAGCGCGGGGCGCGGGTCGCCCCGCTGTCCGGGCGCGAGATCACCGAGCTGATGGAGCTGCGCGGCATCGTCGAGCGGTACGCGGCGGAGCGGGTGATCGCCGGGGACCGGCGCCCGCTGCGGCGGCTTGAGGAGCTGCTGGAGCGGCAGCACGGGCTGACCGGGGCGGACCAGGCGCGGGAGTTCATCGCGGTGGACCAGCAGTTCCACATGACGCTGGTGTCGGCGGTGGGCAACGGACTGCTGGACCGGCATTACGAGGGGCTGCGGAGCCGGCAGGTGCGGGCGGGGGTGGTCGCGCTTTTCAACGTCCGTAACCGGCAGGACGCGGTGTTGGCCGAACATCGTTCGATCTTGGATGCGTTGGTGGCGGGGGATGCCGGGGGTGCGTGTGCGGCGATCGACGCCCACCTGGGATCGACGCTGCGCGTTCTGCTGGCGGGGTGAACAGGCGGGGCCCGGCACGCCCTTCCGCGCAGTTCCCCGCGCCCCTTGAAACTCACCCGCGGGTCCGTCGTGGCTGGTCGCGCAGTTCCCCGCGCCCCTTGGAAGTCACCTGCGGGTGCGTCGTGGCTGGTCGCGCAGTTCCCCGCGCCCCTTGAGAGTCACCTGCGGGTGCGTCGTGGTTGCTCGGGCGGTTGCCCGGGCCCCTCTAGGGGCGCGGGGAACTGCGCGATCGGCCGGGACGGGGCCGTCACTGTTGGAGGCGGCGGTTGGCCAGGACCGAGATTTTCTCGCGGGTCCTGGAGACCTCCTCCGCGTCCACGTCCGCCAGGACGAGCTCCGGCCCCGCGCCGGCCGCCGCCCGGACCGTCCCGTCCGGCCCGGCGACCAGGCTGTGCCCGATCCCCGTCGGCGCCTTCGCCGGTACATCGACACCGCTCGCCGCGGGATCGGCCTGATCGACAGCCGCGACCCACAGGGTCGCGTCCAGCGCACGGGCCCGCACCAGCAGCTCCCACTGCTCCCGCTTCCCCGGCCCGGCGCCCCAGGAAGCCGCCAGCAGCGTCGCCACCGCCCCCGCGTCCGCGTGCGCCCGGAACAGTTCGGGGAAGCGGACGTCGTAGCAGGTCGCGAGGCCGAGGCGGACCCCGTCCACGTCGATGGTGACGACCCGCGAACCCGGCGCCACGGTGTCGGACTCCGCGAACCCGAACGCGTCGTACAGGTGGATCTTGTCGTAGGACGCCTCGACCCCCGGCCCCGTGGCCAGCAGCGTGTTGGTGACCCGGCCGTCCGGCGCGGGCGTGAACATCCCCGCGACCACGACGGTCCCGGCCGCCGCCGCGATTCCGCGGAGCCCGTCGGCCCAGGGGCCGTCCAACGGCTGGGCGACCGGCTTCAGCGAGGTGCCGAAGCAGACCATGGACGCCTCGGGGAAGAGCACGAGCCGGGCGCCCGCGTCCGCGGCACGGCGCGTCTCCTCCTCGATCAGCGCCAGGTTCCGCGCCGGATCGGTGCCGGTGGTCAGCTGGCTGAGTGCGATGCGCATGGGTTCCGAATCCCTTCGTTCGACCGGTTGCCGCGAGTTCACCGCGCGGCGGGCTCGTGGTCCCGCGCCCGCTCCACCAGGCGCGCGTCCTCGTCCTCCGCGCTGTCGGCGTCCCGGCCCAGCGCCAGGCCCACCACCGTGATCACCGCGGTGAGGGCGATGTACCCCGCCAGCGGCACCCAGCTGTCGAACGCGCCGAGCAGCGCGGTGAACAGCAGCGGAGCCACCGCACCGCCGATGACCCCGGCCAGGGTGTACGCCAGCGAGGAGCCGGTGTAGCGCAGGCGAGGCGAGAACTGCTCGGCGATGAAGGCGGCCTGGGGACCGTACATCAGGGAGTGGAGGACCAGGGCCACCACTGTGCCCAGGGCCAGCAGTGGCCAGGAACCGCCGCTGACCATGGGGAAGAAGACGAACGGCCACACGGCCGTCGCCACGGCGGCCACCCCGTAGACCAGCCGCCGGTTGACGCGGTCGGTGAGGGCGCCGGACAGCGGGATGAGGAAGATCTGCAGGGCCGAGCCGATGAGTACGGCGGAGAGCGCGGAGCCGCGGGACATGTCCAGTTCGTCGGTGGCGTAGGTGAGGACGAAGACGGTGAACATCGCGTACAGCACGTCGGGGGCGACCCGGCTGAGGATCGCGGCGATCAGCCCGCGGGGCTGGGTCGTGAACACCTCGCGCACCGGCGCCTGGGGCCGGTCCTGCTCCGTCTCCATCGCCTTGAAGACCGGCGTCTCCTCCAGCTTGGCGCGGATCCACAGTCCGAAGCCGACCAGCGCGGCGGAGATCAGGAACGCGACCCGCCAGCCCCAGCTCTCGAACTGGTCCTCGGTGAGCCACGCGCCGAGCGCGGCCAGCACGCCGTTGGCCATCAGATTGCCGGCGGGCGGTCCGATCTGCGCGGCGGAGGCGTAGAAGCCGCGCCGCTTGGGGTCGCCGAACTCGCTGGAGAGCAGGACCGCGCCGCCCCACTCGCCGCCGACGCCGACGCCCTGGGCGAAGCGGAGCAGGACCAGGGCGACGGGAGCGGCGACGCCGATCGTGGAGTAGGCGGGCAGCACGCCGATCAGGAAGGTCGCGGCGCCGATCAGCACCAACGTGGCGATCAGCACCTTCTTGCGGCCGATGACGTCGCCGAGGCGGCCGAAGACGATCCCGCCGAGCGGCCGGGAGACATAGCCGACCGCGTAGGTGGAGAACGCCAGCAGGGTGCCGGTCAGTGGGTCCTCGGAGGGGAAGAAGAGGTCCCCGAAGACCAGCGCCGCCGCGGCGGAGTACACCGCGAAGTCGTACCACTCCAGGGCGGTGCCGGTGAGGCTGGCGAAGAAGGCACGGCGGATGCCGGAACTGTCCGGCCTGGTGTCTTGCATGCGTAGTCCTTACTGACCTGCTTCGACGTACGTGGACCTGTCGGCATACTTCTTGTATACAGGTCGTATGCGCAAGCCCTGCGCCGGAAGTTAACCCATCCGAAACCACGTCTGGAGTCCCCCATGGCCGTGCTGACCTTCGAGCTGCCCGACGGTTCGACCCGCGACGTCGACGTCCGGCTGCTGCTCAACGCCGGGTACGCCGGACGCAGCCAGGACGACGTCGCCGCGCACGTCGCCGAACTGGCGGAACTGGGCGTACCCGCGCCGTCCGTCATCCCCGCCCTGTACCCCGTGTCGCCCTATCTGGCGCAGCAGACCGGTACCGTGCCCGCGCAGCACGCGCGGACGTCCGGCGAGGCGGAGTGGGCCCTGGTCGTCGCGGACGGCGGTGAGCTGCTGCTGACGGCGGCCTGCGACCACACCGACCGGGAGCTGGAGGTGCACGGGGTGGCCTGGAGCAAGAACGCGGGCCCGGACGTGCTGGCCCGACGCGCCTGGCGGCTGGCGGACGTGGAGGACCGCGTCGACGAGCTGACGCTGCGCGCCTGGGTCGGCCCGGAGGGCGCCGGGACCCTCATCCAGGACGGCACCCTGGCCGAGCTGCTGACCCCGGCCTACTGGGCCCAGGTGCTGCGCGAGCGGGGCGAGCTGGTGCCGGGCACGGTGCTGATCTCCGGGACCATCCCAATGGCCGCGGACGTGGACCAGTTCGCCGAGGGCTGGCGGGTGGAGCTGGGCGACCCGGCGACCGGCGACACCATCACCCTCGCCTACGAGGTCGTGCCGATGCCGGCGCCCATCGGCTGAGGCCGGGCCGCGGCGGGCGGCGCGTCGTGGTGGATCGGGGTGTGCGCCCCGGTCAGCGAGACGCCCGTGCCGCCGCGCCGGGCGGCGACGATCTCCGCGGCGATGGAGAGCGCCGTCTCCTCGGGGGTGCGGGCGCCGAGGTCCAGGCCGATCGGGGACCTGAGCCGGGCCCGCTCCGGGGCGGTGAGGCCGACCTCGCGCAGGCGCCGGTCACGGTCCAGGTGGGTGCGGCGCGAGCCCATCGCGCCGACGTACGCCACCGGCAGCCTGAGCGCCAGCTCCAGCAGCGGTACGTCGAACTTGGCGTCGTGGGTCAGGACGCACAGGACGGTACGGGCGTCGACGTCGGTGCGCCGCAGGTACGCGTGCGGCCAGGCGACGACGACCTCGTCGGCGTCGGGGAAGCGGGCCTCGGTGGCGAAGACGGGCCGCGCGTCGCAGACGGTGACCCGGTAGCCGAGGAACTTCCCGGCCCGCACCAGCGCCGCCGCGAAGTCGATGGCGCCGAAGACGATCATCCGCGGCGGCGGCACCGACGCCTCCACGAGCACGGTGAGCGGCGCTCCGCAGCGCGAGCCCCGCTCGCCGATCTCCAGGGTGCCGGTGCGGCCCGCGTCCAGGAAGGCGCGGGCCTCGGCGGCGACGGTGCCGTCCAGTTCGGGGCGGGCGCCGAGACCGCCCCCGTAGGAGCCGTCGGGGCGGACGGTGAGCGCGCGGCCCACCAGTTCGTCCGGGCCCCGGACGATGCGGGCGAGGGCCGCCGTCTCGCCCCGGGACGCGGCGGCCAGCGCGGCGGCGAGGACCGGCCGCACGGGGTCCTCGGCACGTACCGGCGTGACCATGATGTCGATGATCCCGCCGCAGGTCAGGCCAACCGCGAAGGCGTCCTCGTCGCTGTAGCCGAAGCGCTCCACGACGGTCTCGCCGTCCTGGAGCGCCTGCTCGCACAGCTCGTAGACGGCCCCCTCCACACAGCCGCCGGAGACCGATCCGACCGCCGTGCCCTCGGTGTCGACCGCGAGGGCGGCTCCGGGCCGGCGGGGGGCGCTGCCGCCGACGGCCACGACGGTGGCCACGGCGAAGTCACGTCCCTGCTCGACCCACCGGTGCAGCTGTTCGGCGATGTCCAGCATCTGTCGTTCTCCTCGGCGGTGGTGGTGCGGGTGGACGGGTTCCCTGGCCGGGGCTAGTGCACGCCCAGCCAGCTCTCGATCGGGCCGAGGGCGAACCAGACGAGGAAGACCGCCGTCAGGACCCACATGAAGGTTCCGACCTCCCGTGCCCTGCCCTCGGCCGTTCTGATGGCGGTGTACGCGATGACGCCGGCGGCCACGCCGGTGGTGATGGTGTAAGTGAACGGCATCAGCACCACGGTCAGGAAGACCGGTATCGCGGTCGCCCGGTCCGCCCAGTCCACGTGCCGGGCGTTCATGAGCATCATGGCGCCGATGACGACCAGCGCGGCGGACGCGACCTCCTGCGGCACGATCGCGGTGAGCGGCGTGAAGAACAGGCAGGCGGCGAAGAGGCCGCCGGTGACGACGGAGGCGAGGCCGGTACGGGCGCCCTCGCCGACGCCGGTCGCCGACTCGATGAACACGGTCTGGCCGCTGCCGCCCGCGACACCGCCGATCGCGCCGCCCGCGCCGTCGATGAAGAGCGCCTTGGACAGGCCCGGCATGCGGCCCCGGTCGTCGGCGAGCCTCGCCTCGGTGCCGACGCCGATGATGGTGGCCATCGCGTCGAAGAACCCGGCGAGCACGAGCGTGAACACGATCATGCCGACGGTCATGGCGCCGACCTCGCCCCAGCCGCCGAACTCGACGTGGCCGAAGAGCGAGAAGTCGGGCGGGGAGAGCGCGCTGCCGTGCAGTTCGGGGGCGCCGCCCGCCCACTGCCCGGGGTCGATGACCCCGGTGGCGTTGAGCACGGCGGCGACGACCGTGCCGGTGACGATGCCGATGAGGATGGCGCCGGGGACGTTCCGGGCCTGGAGCGTGAAGATCAGCAGGAGGGTGCAGCAGAAGAG
Organism: Streptomyces sp. CRN 30; assembly: GCF_034105845.1. Lineage (NCBI taxonomy): Bacteria > Bacillati > Actinomycetota > Actinomycetes > Kitasatosporales > Streptomycetaceae > Streptomyces > Streptomyces sp. CRN 30. The sequence goes on from NZ_JAVRHI010000536.1 coordinate 16,539, forward strand.
CAGCACGGGCCAGCCGGTCAGCTCGCCGGCCGGGCCGAGGGCGAGCGGGGTGGCCTCGCCCTGGTGGACGAAGCCGGACTTGTACAGGCCGATCAGGGCGATGAACAGGCCGATGCCCATGGTGATGCCGTGCTTGAGCGCCAGCGGGATCGCGTTCATGATCATCTCGCGCAGGCCGGTGACGACCAGCAGCATGATGACCGCGCCGTACAGCACGCACATGCCCATCGCCTGCGGCCAGGTCATCGCGGGGGCGACCTGCGAGGCGAGGACTCCGGAGACGGAGAGGCCCGCCGCGAGGGCGAGCGGCACCTTGCCGACGAAGCCCATCAGCAGGGTGGTGAGGGCCGCCGCGAACGCCGTGGCCGTGATCAGGGCCTTGGCCGCGAGGGTGCCCCCGGCCGCGTCCTCGCCGGACAGGATCAGGGGGTTGAGCAGGAGGATGTACGCCATCGCCATGAAGGTGGTGACGCCGCCGCGCACTTCGCGCGCGACGGTCGAGCCTCGCCGGGATATGTGGAAATAGCGGTCGAGCCACGACCGGCCGGCCGGGACGCGGGAACCCGCGCCCGCGTCCTCGGCGGTGGTCGTGGGCTCCGCTGACTGCTGGGTCATGGTGCCGTCTCCCAAGGTTCACAGGGGCACCCGGAAGCCGCCTTCGGCGGCCTCGGGATTTGGGAAGTGCACGACCCGGGGGACGGCCCGAGGCGAACAGGAAGAGAGGATCGGTCCGGGGGACTCGGTCCCCCGGACCAGGGGCTCACCTGGCGGTGAGGTGTTCCGGGCGGACCGGGGTGCGGTCCAGCTGAAGACCCGTGGCCGCGCGGATCGCCGCGAGGACCGCCGGGGTGGAGGACAGGGTGGGGGCCTCGCCGATGCCGCGCAGACCGTACGGCGCGTGGTCGTCGGCGAGTTCGAGCACGTCGACCGGGATGGTCGGCGTGTCGAGGATGGTGGGGATCAGGTAGTCCGTGAAGGAGGGGTTCCTGACCTTCGCCGTACGGGGGTCGACGACGATCTCCTCCATCACGGCGACGCCGAGCCCCTGCGTCGTGCCGCCCTGGATCTGGCCGACGACGGAGAGCGGGTTGAGCGCCTTGCCGACGTCCTGCGCGCAGGCCAGTTCGACGACCTTGACCAGGCCGAGTTCGGTGTCGACCTCGACGACGGCCCGGTGCGCGGCGAAGGAGTACTGGACGTGGCCGTTGCCCTGCCCGGTGCGCGGGTCGAAGGGCTCGGTCGGCCGGTGCCGCCACTCCTCCTCGACCTCGACCGCCTCCTCGCCGAGGACGTCCGCGAGGTGCGCCAGGACCTCGCCGCCGTCGGTGACGACCTTGCCTCCCTCCAGGAGGAGTTCGGCGGTGGCCCAGGCGGGGTGGTACGAACCGAAGCGGCGGCGGCCCAGCTCCAGCACCTTCTCGCGGACCAGCTCGCAGGCGTTCCTGACCGCGCCGCCGGTGACGTACGTCTGCCGGGAGGCCGAGGTCGAGCCGGCGCTGCCCACCTCGGTGTCGGCGGGCTGGATGGTGACCTGGGTGACGCCCAGCTCCGTACGGGCGATCTGCGCGTGGACGGTGACGCCGCCCTGGCCGACCTCGGCCATCGCGGTGTGCACGGTGGCCACCGGCTCCCCGCCGATCACCTCTATGCGCACCCGCGCGGTGGAGTAGTCGTCGAAGCCCTCGGAGAAGCCGACGTTCTTGATGCCGACCGCGTAGCCGACGCCCCGGACGACGCCCTCGCCGTGCGTGGTGTTGGACAGGCCGCCGGGCAGCTGGCGTACGTCGGCGCCCTCGCTGGACTCCCACTGGCGCTCCGGCGGCATGGGCATCGCCTTGACGCGGCGCAGCAGTTCGGCGACGGGCGCCGGGGAGTCGACGGGCTGCCCGGTGGGCAGGAGGGTGCCCTGTTCCATGGCGTTGAGCCGGCGGAACTCCACCGGGTCCATGCCGAGCCTCTTCGCCAGCTTGTCCATCTGCGCCTCGTAGGCGAAGCACGCCTGGACCGCGCCGAAGCCGCGCATCGCGCCGCAGGGCGGGTTGTTGGTGTAGAGGGCGATCGCCTCGATGTCGACGTCCTCGACGACGTAGGGGCCGACGGAGAGGGAGGAGGCGTTGCCGACGACCGCCGGGGAGGCGGAGGCGTACGCGCCGCCGTCCAGGACGATCCGGCAGCGCATGTGGGTGAGCTTGCCGTCCTTGGTCGCGCCGTGCTCGTAGTGGAGCCGGGCGGGGTGGCGGTGGACGTGCCCGAAGAACGACTCGAAACGGTTGTAGACGATCTTGACGGGTCTGCCGGTGCGGAGCGCCAGCAGACAGGCGTGGATCTGCATCGACAGGTCCTCGCGGCCGCCGAACGCGCCGCCGACGCCGGAGAGCGTCATCCGCACCTTGTCCTCGGGCAGGCCGAGGACGGGCGCCATCTGGCGCAGGTCGGAGTGGAGCCACTGGGTGGCGATGTAGAGGTGGACGCCGCCGTCCTCCTCGGGGACGGCGAGTCCGGACTCCGGGCCGAGGAACGCCTGGTCCTGCATGCCGAAGGTGTAGTCGCCCGTGACGATCACGTCGGCGCGCGCGGCGGCGGCGTCGGCGTCGCCGCGCACGATGGGCTGGCGGTGGACGATGTTGGGGTGCGGGACGTGGCCGGCGTGGTGATCGGTGCGGTTGTCGTGGACCAGGAGCGCGTCCGGGGCGGTGGCGCTCGCCTCGTCGGTGATGACCGGCAGCTCGCGGTACTCCACGTGGATCTTCGCGGCGGCGCGGCGGGCGGTCTCCGGGTGGTCGGCGGCGACGATCGCGACCGGTTCGCCGTGGTGGCGGACCTTGCCGTGGGCGAGTACGGGGGTGTCCTGGATCTCCAGGCCGTAGTTCCGCACCTCGGTGGGCAGGTCGTCCCAGGTCATGACGGCGTACACGCCGGGCAGCGCGAGGGCCTCGCTCGTGTCGATGGAGACGATCTCGGCGTGCGCGACGGTGGAGCGCAGGATCTGGCCCCAGAGCATGTCCTCGTGCCACATGTCGGACGAGTACGCGAACTCGCCGGTGACCTTGAGGATGCCGTCCGGGCGGAGCGTGGACTCGCCGATCCCGCCCTTGGTCGGGGAACCCTGGGTGATCTTCGTGGGGGCGCCGGTGGCCGGTGCGGTCATGGTCGGACCTCCTCGGACTGCTGCCGGGCGGCGGCGAGCCGGACCGCGTCCATGATCTTCTCGTAGCCGGTGCAGCGGCACAGGTTGCCCGAGAGCGCCTCGCGGATGTCCGCGTCGGACGGGGCCGGGTTGCGCTCCAGCATCTCGTCGGCGGCGACCAGCAGTCCGGGGGTGCAGAAGCCGCACTGGACGGCGCCGGCGTCGATGAACGCCTGCTGGACCGGGGCGAGTCCGCCGCCGTCGGCGGCCTGCCAACGCCGGGCGTCCTCCAGGGTCGTACCGCCGGTGCCGGTCGCGCCCGCGCGCTGCCGGGCGTGGTCGGCGAGGCCCTCGACGGTGACGACGTCACGGCCCTCGGCCTGTCCGGCGGCGACCAGGCAGGAGCAGACCGGCACGCCGTCCAGGCGGACCGTGCAGGAGCCGCACTCGCCCTGTTCGCAGGCGTTCTTGGAGCCGGGCAGGCCGAGCCGCTCGCGCAGCACGTACAGGAGGGACTCGCCCTCCCAGACGTCGTCGGCCTCCTGCGGCCGTCCGTTGACGGTGAGGTTGACGCGCATCAGGCGGCTCCCCCTTTCCGGAAGGCGGCGCGGTGGCCGTCGCGGTAGGACTCCCAGGTCCAGGTCAGGGTGCGGCGGGCCATCACGCCCACCGCGTGGCGGCGGTAGCTCGCGGTGCCGCGGACGTCGTCGATCGGGTTGCAGGCGGCGGAGCACAGGTCGGCGAAGTGCTTGGCGACGGCGGGAGTGATGATCTCCCCGTTGTCCCAGAAGCCGCCCTCCTCCAGGGCCGCGTTCAGGAACTCCTCGGCGGCCTTCGCCCGGACCGGCGTGGGCGCGGCCGAGCCGATGCCGGTGCGGACCGTACGGTTCTCGGGGTGCAGGGCCAGGCCGAACGCGCACACGGCGATGACCATGGCGTTGCGGGTGCCGACCTTGGAGAACTGCTGGGGGCCGTCGGCCTTCCTCACGTGCACGGCGCGGATCAGCTCGTCCGGCGCGAGGGCGTTGCGCTTGACGCCGGTGTAGAAGTCGTCGATCGGGATCATGCGGGTGCCGCGCACGGAGGCGGCCTCGACCTCGGCGCCGGCGGCGAGCAGCGCCGGGTGGGCGTCGCCGGCCGGGGAGGCGGTGCCGAGGTTGCCGCCGACGCCGCCGCGGTTGCGGATCTGCGGGGAGGCGACCGTGTGCGAGGCGAGGGCGAGTCCCGGCAGTTCGGTGCGGAGGTTCTCCATGATCTTCGTGTAGGGCACGGAGGCACCGAGCCGGACGCTGTCCCCGCCGGTCTCCCACTCGGTCAGCTCGCCGATGCGGGTCAGGTCCAGCAGGTACTCGGGCCGGCGGTGGTCGAAGTTGATCTCGACCATCACGTCGGTGCCACCCGCGATCGGTACGGCGGCGGGATGCTCGGCCTTGGCGGCGAGCGCCTCCTCCCAGCAGGCGGGGCGAAGGAAATCCATGACTGGCTCTCTTCTTCGTCGTGTGAGTCCGTCGTGTGGGTCGTACAGATCGAGCCACACCGTGTGCGGCGGAACGGGCTCGTTCATGTGCTGTTCACGTGGAGTGGGCTCAGTACACAGCTCTGTGCTCCACCAGGGTCAGTCGCAGAAACCATGAAGGAGTTGGCTGGCCAGGGCGGGCATCTTGTAGATTCGTATGAACGGAGGCCCTCAGTAACCCCTTCGACTTCCTGTGGAAACGCGCGACACATCCGCGTGACCTGGAACACCTCTTCGAGACAGACGAGACAGAGAACGGCGGCGACGAGAATGCGGCTGCGCGCACTGCTGGACACCGATGCGCTGGGCCTGAAACTGCTCGGCGGCGAGCACGAGCTGGACCGGACCGTGCGGGGCGTGATGACCACGGACCTGCGCGACCCCAGCCGCTACCTGTCGGGCGGGGAGCTGGTGCTGACGGGGCTGGCGTGGCGGCACGAGGCCGCCGACTCCGACAATTTCGTCCAGATCCTGGTGCAGGCCCAGGTGGCGGCGCTGGCGGCGGGCGAGGCGGAGCTGGGCAGCGTCCCGGAGGACCTGGTGGCGGCGTGCGCGCGGCACCGGCTGCCGCTGTTCGCGGTGCACGAGTCGGTGGCGTTCGCGACCATCACCGAGCACGTGGTGCGGCAGGTCTCCGGGGAGCGCGCCGGGGACCTCGCGGCGGTGGTCGACCGGCACCGCCGGATGATGACCTCCGGTCCGGCGGGCGGCGGCCCGGACGTCGTCCTTGAGCTGCTCGGCTCGGACCTGGACCTGCGGGCCTGGGTGCTGTCGCCGACCGGCCGGCAGGTCGCGGGCTCCGAGACGGAGGGCCCGGCGCTCCCCGCCGACGTGCGGGCGCGGCTCGCGGCGGAGCACCTCGCGGCGACCCGCGCGGGACGCCGGGCACCGCACCGGGCGACGCTCGACGGGACGACGTACAGCGTCTTCCCGGTACGGAACGGGGGGAACGGCCGTCCGGCGCGGACGGGCGCGTCCCGGGCGGCCGCCGGGGCGCCCCGGGACGTACGGGAGACGGTGCTCTCCGACTGGCTGCTCGCCGTCGAGGCGGACGCCGGGGACTGGGCGGAGGAACGGCTGGACCTGCTGTACGGCGTCACCCAGCTCATCGCCGTCGAACGGGACCGGCGGGAGGCGGCGCGCACGGTGCGGCGGCGGCTCGCGCAGGAGGTCCTGGAACTGGTGCAGTCCGGCGCGGCGCCCGCGGAGATCGCGGCGCGGCTGCGGGTCGCCGCGCCGGTGCTGCTGCCTGGGCTCGGCGCGGCCCCGCACTGGCAGGTCGTGGTGGCGCGCGTCGAGTGGGCCGAGGCGGACGGGATCGAGACGGGCCAGGTGGCGCAGGCGCTGCTGGAGGAGATACTCGTCGACCCGCGCACGCCGGGGCCGGAGCACTCCGACCGGATCGCCGTCGCGCACGTCGGGGACGAGGCGGTCGCGCTCGTACCGCTGCCGGCGGTCTCCAGCGAGCACGACGGGTCGGAGGCGGGGGTGCTCGCGGACGCGCTGCTGGAGGCCGTACGGGACCCGCTGACGGCCGGTCTCGACGGGGACGGGCGGGTGACCGTCGGCGTCAGCGCGGCCGTGCACTCGGCGGAGGGGCTGCGCGGCGCGCTGGAGGAGGCGCGGCACGCCCGGCGCGTGGCGGCCGCCCGGCCGGGACGGGTCTGCGCGGCGGGCCACCAGGAACTGGCCTCGCACGTCCTGCTTCTCCCCTTCGTCCCGGACGACGTGCGCCGCGCGTTCACCGCGCGGCTCCTGGACCCGCTGCGGGACTACGACCGGCGGCACCGGGCCGAGCTGATCCCGACGCTGGAGGCGTTCCTCGACTCGGACGGGTCCTGGACGCGCTGCGCGGCGCGGCTGCATCTGCACGTCAACACGTTGCGCTACCGCGTCGGGCGGATCGAGCAGTTGACGGGGCGTGATCTGTCGCGGCTGGAGGACAAGCTGGATTTCTTCCTGGCACTGCGGATGAGCTGATCACAGCCCCGGGGCGGGCGCGCGAGCCGCCGGCGCCCGCGTCTTCTCCCTCCCCATACTTTGTGAAATCTTTCACCCACCCTCTTGGCCGGGCCGGTCGATCCATGCTGAGATGCGGCCACCACTCGGGCTCGACGGCGTGCTAGGGAGGGCAACGTGGCGCACCCCGCCATGTCCGGTACGGGAACCAACGCCAGTGACGATCCGCTCCGGACGGCGATATGGCGGCTGCGCTCGCGGGCCTGCTGGGCCGACGCGGCGGCACTGCTGCAGCCGGTGACCGCGTCCGCCGCGCTCCAGCGGGCCGTGCTGCTGGTGGAGCGGTGTCTGTACACCGAACAGGGCTGGGCGGAGGCGGAGGACGCGCTGCGCACCGCCGAGGCGCTGGCGGACGGCGACGACGAACGCGGGGCCGCCGCGTGCGAGCGGGGGCAGCTCGCGTACGCGGCCACACTGCACGGGGTGCGGGACAGGGCCGACGAGGCGCGGGCGGCGCTGGGCCGGGCGGCGGCGCTGATCGCGCCGGGGGCGCCGGAGCGGGCCCTGCTGGACTTCCGGCGCGGGCTGCTCGCCGAGAACCTCACCCGGTCCCCGCAGGCGGCGCGGGCGGCGTACCGGCGGGCGCACGCGGGGGCCGCGGCGCACGCCGACGCGCTGCTGCTCTCCTTCACCTGGCGGCACCTGGCCGGACTGGCCCTGCGCGACGGCGAACTGGCGGAGGCCCGGCACGGCTTCGCCGAGTCCCTCCGCATCCGCGAGGAACTCGGCTACCTGGTCGGCACGGCCCCGGCCCTGGCCTCCCTCGCGGAGACCGAGTCCGAACCGGAGGCGAGCCGCCTCCTGGCAGAGGCCCGCCGCCTCTTCCGCCTCCTGGGCGGAGTCCCCACCTGGCTGACCCACCAACTGACCCCACCGGGGGCGGCCACGGCGTGAGTGCCTTGGCGGGGGCGCCGGGTGGCCCGGGGGACGGGTGGCCCGGGACGCCGGCCCGGGGGACGGGTGGCCCGTGGGGCGGGTGGCCCGGGACGCCCGACG
>NZ_JAVRHI010000537.1:0-7710 GCF_034105845.1 Streptomyces sp. CRN 30
CGACGCCCCGGACCGGCGCCACCGGGCCGCCGCCCGCGCGGTGCCCCCGGCCGCCGAACCCGAGAGCTGGCTCGACATCGGCACCGGGGACGGCGCCTTCCCGGCGGCGGCCGCGCAGGTGCACCCGTACACCTGCTTCGACGGGCTCGACCCCACCCCGCGCGTCCTGGGGGCCCGCGCGGCCGGCCGGGTCGAGGAGGCCCACCAGGGCTCGCCGGCCGATCCGGAGATCGTCGCGCGGCTGCGCGGCCGCTACGACGTGATCAGCATGCTGCACCACCTGGAACACAGCACCGACCCGCGCGCCGAACTCCGCGCCGTGCCCGCCCTGCTGCGCCCCGGCGGCCACCTCCTGATCGAACTGTGGGCACCCGGCCGCGCGTTCGACGTGCTCTCCGCCCGCCGGTGGGCGCCCGGAGACCGGCCGGGCCCGCTGCACCTGCTGCCGCCGCGCAACGTGCTGGCCGAACTGGCGGCCGCCGGCTGCGTGGCCGTCGCCGCGGACCGCCCCGCCCCCTACCTCACCGGTGCGCTCCCTGCGACCCTGGACCGCGCCCTCACCCCGCTGCTGCGCCGCTCCCGCCTCTCCCTCGCGTACCGCGTCCTCGTCCGCCGGCCGGGCTCAGCCCCGTAGCGGCAGCGCCTGGCCCGCCACCACCAGCAGCACGTGCTCGCACTCGGCCGCGAACGCCGCGTTCAGGCGCCCCAGTTCATCCCGGTAGCGGCGCCCGGAGGCGGTGGCGGGCACGATCCCGGACCCCACCTCGTTCGACACGGCGACCACCGTGCGGCGGGTGGAGCGCACGGCCTCGGTGAGCTCCCGCACCCGTGACCGCAGCGCGCGCTCCCCGCCGTCCGCCCACTCGGCGTCGTCCCAGGCGCCCACGGAGTCCATCGCGTCGGTCAGCCACAGCGACAGGCAGTCGACCAGCAGCGGCGCCCCGTCCTCCTCCAGCAGCGGCACGAGGTCGCAGGTCTCCACCGTGCGCCAGGAACCCGGCCGCCGCTCCCGGTGCGCGGCGACCCGGGCCGCCCACTCGCCGTCCCCGTTGCGCAGGCCCCCCGTCGCCACGTACAGCACGTCGGGGAAGCCCTCCAGGCGCCGCTCCGCCTCCACCGACTTGCCCGACCGCGCCCCGCCCAGCACCAGGGTGCGCCGCGGCACGTCGGGCACCTCCTCGTAGGCGCCGACCTCCAGCGTCGTGCCGTCCGGCACCGCCCGCGCCCCCAGCGCCGCCAGCCGGCGGCGCAGCTCGGCGCCCGGCGGCACGTCGTGGTCCAGGTGGACGGCGATCACGTCGGTGGTGGGCCCGGCCGCCCCCGCCGCCCGCAGCCGCGCCAGCGCGTCCGGCCGTCCCACGACGTCCAGCAGCACCAGGGCGTACGGTTCGGCCGGCCACTCCTCGAGTCCGGCCGGCGCCGCGCCCGGCGGTACGTACAGCAGCCGCTGTCCGTCCGGCCCCGTCACCGCGTACCCGGTCCCCGGCGCGTCCAGCGCCAGCGCGCGCACCCGGTGCCCGCTCATCAGCGCCAGTTCCCGTCCGTCCGGCACCCTCCCGGGCTGCGGCAGCCCCGCCGGGACCTCCACCGCGGGCCCCTCGTGGGGGTGCGACAGCAGCACCTGCCGCACCCCGGCCAACGTGTGCCCGGAGCGGGCGGCGGCCAGGGCGGCACCGGGCGTCAGATCGAGCAGCAGCGTGCCGTCCACGAGCAGCGCGGTCGCGGCGCGGGCGTCGGCGCCCTGGGCTCTCGCGCAGGACGCGCAGGGACAGTCGGGGCGGGGGAGTCCGGCCGGGGCGCCGGTGCCGAGCAGTGTCAGTTCCACGCGGCTGATTTTCCCGTGTCCCCTGCGGTCCCCGCAGGTCTTGCGCGTCCGACTAGGCTCTGGACAGGAACCGGATCTTGCCCGGCACCGCCTTCGGGCGCCGGGCCGGTACGTACGGAGGCGCACATGGCGGCATGGACGTGGCGGTTCGAGAAGACCGACGGGACGGAGGTCCAGCCCGCGGTGGAGCCCGAGGAGTGGACCACCCAGGGAGACGCCGAGTCCTGGCTCGGCGAGCACTTCAGGGCGCTCACCGAGGGCGGCGCGGACCAGGTCCACCTGTACGAGGACACGACGAGGATCTACGGGCCGATGAGCCTGCACGCGGAGGACGCGTGAGCGGAACCGCGCCGGGTGGCGTCGGGTGACGGGGCGGGTGCCGACGCGTAGGCACCCGCCCCGCTCCGGTCGCTACTGCTCCCCGAGCGTCACCCGGGCCGTCCGCTCGCGGCCGTCCCGCAGGTAGGCGACGGCCACCCGGTCGCCCGGCCGCCGGTCCGCCAGGGCCTCGGCGAGCGAGGTGAGGGTGGTGACGTCCGTGCCGTCCAGCGCGGTGACGACGTCCCCGGCCCGCAGGCCCGCCCGGTCGGCCGGGCCGTCCTCGTCCACCGTGACCACGGCCACCCCGGCGGGCCGGTAGTCACCGCCGGCGAGCGTACGGCCGGTGAGGCCGAGCGCGGCCCGGCCCGAGTCGGTGACCCGGCCGTGCGTGATGATCTGGTCGGCGACCGTGCGCACCATGGACGCGGGGATGGCGAAGCCGATGCCGGGCGCCGCGCCCTCGCCGAGGTTCGGATCGGTCGCGCCCAGGGTGGGGATGCCGATGACCTGGCCGGCCAGGTTCACCAGGGCGCCGCCGCTGTTGCCGGGGTTGATCGCCGCTGACGTCTGCACCATGTTGACGAGGGTCGCCCCCGTGCCCCCGCCCGCGCTGCCCTCGGTCACCGTCCGCCCGGTGGCCGACACGATGCCCTGCGTGACGCTGGACGACAGCCCGAGCGGTGACCCCATGGCGAGCACGATCTGGCCCACGTCGACCTTCGAGGAGTCCCCGAAGGAGGCCGCCCTCAGCCCGTCCGGCACGTCGTCCAGCCGGATGACGGCGAGGTCCTGCTCCGGGTACGCGTACACGAGGCGCGCGCGCACCGTGCTGCCGCTGTTCGCCGTCGTCACCGCGAACGTCCGCGCGTCGCCCACCACGTGCGCGTTGGTGACGACGTGCCCCTTGCCGTCGTAGACCACCCCCGACCCGAGGCTGTCGCCCGCCCGGATCTGTACGACGGAGGGCAGCACGTCGTCGACCACCTTCCGGTAGTCCTCCTCCAGTTCGTTGGCCGCCCGGGGGACGGCGGCCCGGGTGGTGGTCGCGCCCTCCCGCACGGCCGGCACCCCGCCGCCGGCGCAGCCGGGAGCGAGGACGAGGGCGACGGCACAGGCGGCGGTCAGGGGGAGCAGCGGCCGGCGGGCGCGCGGGCGGGGGCGGCCACGGGAAACGTCCATGGCCCGAGTCTCACCGCGTGGCGGCGGCCCCGGCGTGAGATGTGCGCCCGAACGGGCACTCAGGGCGTTCCTGAGGGATCTCCGCGGCGTCGCGACGCCCGGCATCCCCCACGCCTGAGGAGCGCGGGGGGACCCCCATCTCACCGCACGGCACGGAGGGACAGGTGGCGCCGGCTCAGCCGCGCACCCCGCACAGGTGCAGCAGCGCCGCCACCCGGCGGTAGGGGTCCGTGCGGCCCGCGCGCTCCTCCGCCGCCAGCAGCGCGACCGTGTGCTGCGGGTTCTGTGGGAGCGTCGTCCCCTCCCCCGCGGACTCCGTGAAGACCCGCACGCCGTACCAGGCGTGCAGGGGTGCCCCGATCCCGGCGAGCGTCGCCGTCAGCGCGCCCAGCCGGTCCGCCCACACCTCGGCTCCCGGCCCGCCGCGGGACTCCCCGGGTTCGAGCGGTGCCGGCACCCGGGGGGCGTGCGCGGGTGCGTCGAACGCGGCCAGCGTTCCCGCCCAGTCACCGGCGCGAGCCGTGCGCAGCGCGGCGGCGTCGCCGTTGCGCACCACGAGCGAGAGCAGTCCGCCGGGGGCCAGCATCCGTGCCAGGCCGGCCAGCAGCGGGTCGGGCTCCGCCACGTGCGGCAGCACGCCGTGGCACAGCACCACGTCGAAACTGCCCGGCAGGAAGTGCACCCCCGTGTCCCGGCCGTCGCCCTCGACGACCCGGACCCGGCCGCGGACGCCCTCCGGCTGCGCCGCGAGGGTCTCCCGCGCGACGGCGATCCGCTCCGGGTCGCGTTCCAGTCCGGTCACCGCGTGACCGGCGCGGGCCAGCCGCAGGGCCTGCGCGCCCCGGCCCATGCCCACGTCCAGCACCCGCAGCCGCTGCCCGACGGGGAACCGCCCGGCTATCTGCTCGTCGAGCTGCCGGGTCACCAGTTCCTGCCGTACCGCCTCGCGCAGCGCGGCCCAGCCCTCCGGCCGGGCCGGTGCCGCGTCCTGCGTGGAAGGTGTGGCGCTCAGGGCCGCTCTCCGCGCTTGACCTGCGGCTTCGGCAGCCGGAGGCGTCGCATCTGGAGGGTGCGCATCAGCGCGTAGGCGACGGCGCCACGCTTGGTCTCGTCCGGGAAGCGGGTGTTCAGCTGCTTCTTCAGCCGGATGCCGGTGACGACCGAGTCGACCACGATCAGCACGATCACGAAGAGCCACAGCAGCAGCGCGACGTTCTGCAGCGCGGGCACCTGCACCATGCTCAGCACCAGGATGACCACGGCCATCGGCAGGAACCACTCCGCGATGGCGAAGCGCGAGTCCACGAAGTCGCGGGCGTACTTGCGCACGGGGCCCTTGTCGCGGACGGGCAGGTACCGCTCGTCACCGCCCGCCAGCGCCTGCCGCTGCTTCTCCATCTGGGCACGCCGCTCGTCGCGGTTGCGCTTGGCGGCCTCCTTGCGCGTCGTCGGCGTGTTGGCCACGCTGCGGCGCTGCGTACGGGCCTCACTGCGCTTGGGCGTGGGGCGGCCCTTGGGGGCCTGCGGGTCGCGGGTCTGCTTGGAGTCGGTCACCGGCGCCTGGGCGGCGGCCTGGGCCTTCTCTTCCTTGGTGGCACGGCTACGGAACACAAAACCCAAGGGTACGGGGTGCGTCCGCATGGACCCCAGCCCGGTGGGGAACGATCCGGCAACACCAGACGTCTGTAAAGAGGGAGAAAGCGGCCTGAAAGGGTGGCCGCCGACGGTCCACAGGGCACCGAGCCCGAGGTGATCCGGGGTGCCGGCCCGCACTCGACCCCGGGGGTCACCTACTCCCTACGCCGGAGCGGTGCCGTCCGCAGTCGTCCTTGGGGATGAGCGCATCCGTCCCCGAACAGTGCGGTAATGGATGCAGAACCCGTACCGTGGGTTCTGTTGCAGTCGCTGGAGCTGGAGTCGGTCAGAAGGGGGCGCGCGAAGCCCATGAGCGGTGTCATGAAGCGTATGGGGATGATCTTCCGCGCGAAGGCGAACAAGGCCCTTGACAGGGCCGAGGACCCGCGCGAAACCCTCGATTACTCGTATCAGAAGCAGTTGGAGCTGCTGCAGAAGGTGCGCCGCGGCGTCGCCGACGTGGCGACCTCGCGCAAGCGCCTGGAGCTCCAGCTCAACCAGCTGCAGTCGCAGTCCACCAAGCTGGAGGACCAGGGCCGCAAGGCGCTCGCGCTGGGCCGTGAGGACCTGGCCCGCGAGGCGCTGTCCCGCCGCGCCGCGCTCCAGCAGCAGGTGACGGACCTGGAGACGCAGCACGCCACCCTCCAGGGCGAGGAGGAGAAGCTCACCCTGGCGGCCCAGCGGCTGCAGGCCAAGGTGGACGCCTTCCGCACCCGCAAGGAGACCATCAAGGCGACCTACACCGCGGCCCAGGCGCAGACCCGGATCGGCGAGGCGTTCTCCGGCATCTCCGAGGAGATGGGCGACGTGGGCCTGGCCATCCAGCGGGCCGAGGACAAGACGGCACAGATGCAGGCCCGGGCCGGCGCCATCGACGAGCTGCTCGCCTCCGGCGCCCTGGACGACCAGACCGGAAGCACCAAGGACGACATCCAGGCCGAGCTGGACCGGCTCTCCGGTGGTACGGATGTGGAGCTGGAACTGCAGCGCATGAAGGCCGAGCTGGCCGGGGGCACCTCCGGGCAGCAGCAGGCGATCGAGGGCGGCACGGGTCAGGCACAGCCGCAGCCCCAGCAGCAGGACACCCCGCGTTTCGACAAGCAGTGACGGACGAAGTGACGGACGAGGTGACGGCCGGGCGGTGCACGCTCACGGCTCGGCGCACCCACGCCTGAGGAGGGCGACGTGATCGTACGGATCATGGGGGAGGGTCAGGTGAGGCTGGACGACGGCCACCTCGCCGAACTGAACAAGCTCGACGACGAACTGCTCGCGGAGACGGAGCAGGGTGACGGCCCGGGTTTCCGCCGTACGCTCCACGCCCTCCTGGACAAGGTCCGCGAGCTGGGCGCGCCCCTGCCGGACGACTCGCTGGAGCCGTCCGAGCTCATCCTGCCGGCGCCGGACGCGACCCTGGAGGAGGTCAGGGAACTGCTGCGGGACGACGGGCTGTTCCCGGGCTGACGGCTGACGGCTGACGGCTGACGGCTGACGGCTGACGGCTGACGGCTGACGGCTGACAGCCCGCCTCGGGCGCCCGCCGGGGTGACGCCGGCGGTGGGTCCCGCCCCCTGCGGCGACCTCGTACGGTCAACGGACCCCGTACGGTGAACGACCGTGAGCACCTTCCAGCGCGCCGGGTCCTGGCTCAGGGCGCACCCGGCGGCACCCGACGCGGTCCTGGCGGCCGGCGTCCTCGCCTGCATGGTCGCCGGTTCGTTCGTCGACCCGCACGCGGAGAGCGGCTCGAAGTGGGGCGCCCGTACCCCCGACCCGTTCAGCCTGGCCCTGATGGTCCTCGCCGCCGCGGCGCTCGTGCTGCGCCGCCGCTCGCCCGTGGCCGTGCTGGGCGTGACCGTCGCGCTCTCCGGCGTCGAGTTCGTCACCGACGACCTCCGGGCCCCGATCGCGATGTCCGTCGTCGTCGCCCTCTACACGGTCGCGTCCACCACCGACCGCCCCACCGCCTGGCGCCTGGGCCTGCTCACCATGCTCGTCCTCACCGGTGTCGCCATGCTCTTCGGCCCGCGGCCCTGGTACGCGCAACAGGACCTGGGCCTCTTCGCCTGGACCGGCATGGCCGCCGCGGCCGGGGACGCCGTCCGCAGCCGCCGGGCCTTCGTGGACGCCATCCGGGAACGCGCCGACCGGGCCGAACGCACCCGCGAGGAGGAGGCCCGCCGCCGGGTCGCCGAGGAGCGCCTGCGCATCGCCCGTGACCTGCACGACGTCGTCGCCCACCACATCGCGCTGGTCAACGTGCAGGCGGGGGTGGCCGCGCACGTCATGGACAAGCGCCCCGACCAGGCCAAGGAGGCCCTCGCCCACGTCCGCGAGGCCAGCCGCTCCGCCCTCGACGAACTCCGGGCCACGGTCGGCCTGCTGCGGCAGTCGGGCGACCCCGAGGCCCCCACCGAGCCAGCGCCCGGCCTCGCCCGGCTGGACGAGCTCGCCGGCACCTTCCGCAGCGCGGGCCTGGACGTCGAGATCGCCGGCGCCGAGAACGGCACCGAACTCCCGGCCGCCGTCGACCTCGCCGCGTACCGGATCATCCAGGAGGCCCTCACCAATGTGCGCAAGCACGCGGGCCCCGCGGCGAAGGCCGAGGTCAGCATCGTCCGGGTGGGAGGGAACGTCGAGATCACCGTGCTCGACGACGGCACCGGCGCACCCGCGGACCGGGCCGCCGACGGCGCCCGCGCGGGAGGCCGGAGCGGGGCCGGCGAGGACGGCGGCGGGCACGGGCTGCT
>NZ_JAVRHI010000538.1:0-13509 GCF_034105845.1 Streptomyces sp. CRN 30
ACGTCGTACGACGTCGACGCGACCTACGACCTGACGAAGCAGGGAAGGATCTGCCTGCCCGTCCAGGCCGCCGACGGCACGAAGACGTACTGGCAGCAGGGGCCGGTCCCGTTCGGCACGAACAACCCGTCGCCGAACGCCCCGACCACGCCGCTGCTGCTCGGCACCGACAACAGCCCGGTCGCCCCGGGTGGCGACGAGCCGGCCCCGGGGCAGACCGGCGAACTGCCGAGGACCGGTCCCGCCGACCGGATCCTCCCGCTCGGCGCGGCCGGCGCGGCGCTGGTCTCCGCGGGCGCGGCCGGGCTGTGGTGGACGCGCCGCCGGCCGGCACCACAGCGGTAAGGGGGCGTGACGACAGCGGCGGAACGGACCGGCCGTGAAGCGACCGGCCGTGAAGCCGGAAGGGCCCGCGGCATCGTGCCGCGGGCCCTTCTTCCACAGGTCGCCTGCCGGAGCACCGTGTCGGTGCCCGGCGGGCGCGCTCACTTGCGCGCCGCGAACTTCCACGCCGTCGGGAGCACGCCCATCGCCAGCGCCGCCTTCAGCGCGTCGCCGATCAGGAACGGGGTGAGGCCGGCCGCGACGGCGGCGGTCAGCGACATGCCGGTGGCGAAGGCCAGGTACGGCACGCCGATCGCGTAGATGATCGCCTCGCCGACGAGCATGGTGCCCGCCGTCCGCAGCACCGAACGGTCGCCGCCGCGCCGGGCGAGCGCGCCCACGACGGTGGCGGCCACCAGCATGCCGAGGATGTAGCCGAAGGCCGGGGCGCCGACACCCGAGCCGCCCTCGGCGAACCACGGCACGCCGGCCATGCCGACCAGCAGGTACAGGGCGAGGGAGAGGAAGCCCCGGCGCGCGCCGAGGGCCGTGCCCACCAGCAGCGCCGCGAAGGTCTGCCCGGTCACGGGCACCGGGGAGCCGGGGACGGGCAGCACGATCTGGGCGGCGATCCCGGTGAGCACGGCACCGCCGGCCACGAGCGCGACATCGCGGACACGGGCGGCGGCACCCCCCTGCGCGAGCGAGGCCGAGAGCTTGGGGGAAGGCAGCAGATCGGCGAGGACCTCGCCCGGGTGGGCGGAAGTGGCGGCGGTGCTCATGGTCGAAGCTCACCTCGGCGGTGGAGACGGTCGGGGACACCGTGACGCTATCCCAGGGCGGTGGGGCCGACCACCGTCTTCGCCCGACAAAGGCGGGAGACGCGACTTGGTGGGCTCCGCACAAAGAACACCGCTCACACCTGGCCGGGCGTGATGCCGGTCACGGAGGCAGCGGCTCCGCCCGCGGCCGCGGGGAGCGGGCGCCGACTGTGGGGATCCGCCAAAGACCCGTGCGACGGTGAGTGTCAGGACGTGAGCGGAGGCTGACGTTCCGTAGTGTGGGCGTCCGCATGCTGGGCGGCCGCGTCCTCCGTCCGGGGAGGGCAACCAGACTGGCCGCGTTTTGCCCTAGTACAAGAACCCCGCAACGTAACGGACGCTCACCCATGTCCTCCCCCACCACTCCCGAGGCCGAGCCGGGGCACCAGGTCCCGGCCGCGGACGCCTCCCTCTCCCACGGTCTCAAGCAGCGCCACCTGTCGATGATCGCCCTGGGCGGGGTGATCGGCGCGGGCCTGTTCGTCGGCTCCGGGGCGGGCATCGCCGCCGCCGGTCCGTCGATCGTCGTCGCGTACGCCCTGTCCGGCCTGCTCGTCATGCTGGTGATGCGGATGCTCGGCGAGATGTCGGCCGCGTACCCGTCCTCCGGCTCCTTCTCGGCCCACGCGGAGCGGGCCATCGGCCCCTGGGCGGGCTTCACCGCGGGCTGGTCCTTCTGGGTGCTGCTGTGCACCGCGGTCGGCCTGGAGGGTATCGGCGCCGCCCAGATCGTGTCCGGGTGGCTGCCGGGGACGCCCGAGTGGATGTGGGTGGCCCTGTTCATGGCGGTGTTCCTGGGGACCAACCTGGCCGCCGTGAAGAACTTCGGCGAGTTCGAGTTCTGGTTCGCGGCGCTGAAGGTCGGGGCGATCAGCCTGTTCCTCGTGCTCGGCGTGCTGGCGGTGGCCGGCGTGCTGCCCGGCACGGACTCGCCCGGCCTGGGCAACCTCACCGGCGCGGGCGGCTTCCTGCCGAACGGCAGCGAGGGCCTGATCATCGGCCTGCTCGCGTCGGTGTTCGCGTACGGCGGCCTGGAGACCGTGACGATCGCGGCGGCGGAGTCCGAGGACCCGGTCAGGGGTGTGGCCAGCGCGGTCCGCACGGCGATGTGGCGCATCGCGCTCTTCTACATCGGCTCGATGGCGGTCGTCGTCACGCTCGTCCCCTGGGACTCGGACGCGGTCGTCGAGCAGGGCCCGTACGTCGCCGCCCTCGAACAGCTGGGCATCCCCGGCGCCGGACAGCTGATGAACGTGGTCGTGCTGGTGGCGCTGCTGTCGGCGATGAACGCCAACATCTACGGCGCCTCCCGCATCGCGTACTCGCTGGTGCGGCGCGGCCAGGGCCCGAAGGTGCTGGCCCGGGTCTCGGGCGGGGTGCCGCGCGCGGCCGTGGTCGCCTCCAGCGTGTTCGGCTTCGTCTGCGTGGCGCTCAGCTACTGGCGGCCGGACGACGTCTTCCCCTGGCTGCTGAACATGATCGGCGCGGTGATCCTCGTCGTCTGGTTCTTCATCGCGGTCTCCCAGCTGATGCTGCGGCGCCGGATCGAGCGGGAGGCGCCCGAGCGGCTGGTGGTGCGGATGTGGCTGTTCCCGGTGCTCACCTGGGTGGCGCTGGCGGCGATGGTCACGGTGTTCGTGCTGATGGCGCGGGAGCCGGACACGCGGGTGCAACTGCTGTCGACGGGTGGGATGACGCTGTTCCTGGCGGCCGTCGGGTACGGGTGGCAGCGGGCGCGCGCAAGGAGTTGACGCACCGTCGCTCGAGCAAGGGGCCCCCGCACGGCCGTGTGCGGGGGCCCCTTCGTGTGCCCGAGTGCGGACCGGTGCGCGTCCGACCGCACGCCCGCCACTCTTGCTGCTAGCGTGCACTTGCAATTAGGTTGCAATAAGAGGTCGGAGGGGACCTGACATGCCCGTCTACACGCTTCCTGAACTGCCCTATGACTACTCCGCGCTCGCCCCCGTGATCAGCCCCGAGATCATCGAGCTGCACCACGACAAGCATCACGCGGCATACGTGAAGGGCGCCAACGACACGCTGGAGCAGCTCGCGGAGGCACGGGACAAGGAGGTGTGGGGTTCGGTGAACGGCCTGGAGAAGAGCCTGGCCTTCCACCTCTCCGGCCACATCCTGCACTCCATCTACTGGCACAACATGACGGGCGAGGGCGGTGGTGAGCCGCTGGCCGCCGACGGTGTGGGCGAGCTCGCCGACGCGATCACCGAGTCCTTCGGCTCCTTCGCCGGCTTCAAGGCGCAGCTCTCCAAGGCCGCGGCCACCACGCAGGGCTCCGGCTGGGGTGTCCTGGCGTACGAGCCGCTCAGCGGGCGCCTGATCGTCGAGCAGGTCTACGACCACCAGGGCAACGTCGGCCAGGGCTCGACGCCGGTCCTCGTCTTCGACGCCTGGGAGCACGCCTTCTACCTGCAGTACAAGAACCAGAAGGTCGACTTCATCGAGGCCATGTGGCAGGTCGTCGACTGGCAGGACGTGGCCCGTCGCTACGAGGCGGCCAGGTCCCGCGCGAACGTGCTGCTGCTCGCGCCCTGAGGAGTTCCGAGACGTCCTGCTCGTGATCGTCTTCTCACCGCTCACCGGGCAGGCGGAAAGAGGGAGAGCCCCGCGGGGTCGTGACTCGCGGGGCTCTCTCGTGTTCGGGGCACGCACAGCACTTCCGGTAGCCGCAGCTCCGCTGCATGGTGACGTCATGCCGATGCTGCCGTGCCACACCTGCGGCTCCGACGAGCCGCACCGTGAGCTGAACCCGTCCGAGAAGGATTGGCTCAAGGACCGCCTCGTGAAGAGGAACGTCGACAACTACCGCATGTGCGACGCACCGGGCTGCCGGCACGTCCGCACGGGCTTCAGCCCGTGTGCGGGCCACGGCGACCAGCACATCCGGATACCGGAACCGGACTGACCGGCGCCCGACCGCTCACAGGTTGCTGAAGTCCGGGCCCTTCGTCCGCGTGCGCTTGATCTCATAGAAGCCCGGGATCGAGGCGACCATCAGGGTGCCGTCCCACAGCTTGCCGGCCTCCTCGCCCTGGGGGGCGGGGGTGACGACCGGGCCGAAGAAGGCGATCTGCTCGCCGTCGGCGCCGGGGACCGCGATGACCGGGGTGCCCACTTCCTGGCCGACCTTCTCGATGCCCTCGTTGTGGGAGGCGCGCAGCTCCTTCTCGTAGGGCGTGCCGTCCCAGTGGTCCAGCAGGGAGGCGGGCAGGCCGACGTCCTCCAGGGCCTTGGCGACGACCTCCTTGCCGATGCCCTCGTCCTGGTTGTGGACGCGGGTGCCGAGCGCCGTGTAGAGGTCGCCGAGCACCTCGGGGCCGTGCTCCTGCTGGGCGGCGATGACGACCCGGACCGGGCCCCACGCCTTGACCTCGAGCATCTCCCGGTACTCCGCGGGGAGCTGGTCGAGCTTGTCCTCGTTGAGGACGGCGAGGCTCATCAGGTGCCAGCGGACCTCGATGTCGCGGACCTTCTCGACCTCCAGGACCCAGCGCGAGGTCATCCAGGCCCACGGGCACAGGGGGTCGAACCAGAAGTCGACGGGGGTCTTGCCGGAGGTGGTCGCGGAGGACTGCTCGGACATGGCTCTCCTAGGAAGACGGTCTTTCTCGCGGCAACACCGTCGCACGCCCCCGCCATTCCCGTGCCGTTCCCGCGCCGCGCTCACGCCCCGCCCGCTGTCCGGTGTCAGGAGCGCATGACAGGATCGGCCCTGTCCACATCCTGAACACCGACCGAGGGAGTGCCACCCGTGCCCGGTGAGAATCTGTCCCGCGACGAGGCCCGGGAGCGGGCCGCGCTGCTGTCCGTCGACGGGTACGAGGTGTCGCTCGACCTGCGGTCCGCCGTCGGGGACGCCGGCGGCACGGAGCCGCGTACCTTCCGTTCGGTCACCACCGTCCGCTTCCGGTGCTCCGACCCGGGCGCCACCAGCTTCGCCGACCTGATCGCGCCGAGCGTCACCGCGGTGTCCCTGAACGGCAAGGACCTCGACCCGAGCGAGGTCTTCGACGGCACGCGGATCGTGCTGGAGGAGCTCGCCCCCGAGAACGAGCTGGTGGTGGACGCCCAGTGCGCGTACTCCCGCACGGGTGAGGGCCTGCACCGCTTCGTCGACCCGGAGGACGGCGAGGTCTACCTCTACACGCAGTACGAGCCGGCGGACGCCCGCCGGGTCTTCGCGGGCTTCGAGCAGCCGGACCTGAAGGCCCCGTTCCGCTTCGAGGTGCGCGCGCCCGAGGGCTGGACGGTGTGGAGCAACGGCGCCGGTGAGCGGCACGACGGGGTGTGGCGGTTCGCGGAGACGAAGCCGATCTCCACGTACATCACGGCGGTCGTGGCGGGCCCTTACCACTACGTGACGGACACCTACGAGCGGACGTTCGAGGACGGGACGCGGCTGGAGATCCCGCTGGGCGCCATGTGCCGCAAGGGCCTCGCCCCGCACTTCGACGCCGACGACGTCTTCCTCGTCACCAAGCAGGGCCTGGACTTCTTCCACGACCACTTCGACTTCCCGTACCCGTTCGGGAAGTACGACCAGGCGTTCGTGCCCGAGTACAACCTCGGCGCCATGGAGAACCCCGGGATGGTCACCTTCCGCGAGGAGTTCATCTTCCGTGGGAAGGTCACCCAGGCGTCGTACGAGCGGCGGGCCAACGTCATCCTGCACGAGATGGCCCACATGTGGTTCGGCGACCTGGTCACCATGGTCTGGTGGGACGACCTGTGGCTCAAGGAGTCCTTCGCCGACTTCATGGGCTCCTTCTCGATGGTCGAGGCGACCCGCTTCGACAACGGCTGGATCACCTTCGCCAACAACCGCAAGTCCTGGGCGTACCGCGCCGACCAGCTGCCCTCCACGCACCCGGTGACGGCCGACATCCCGGACCTGGAGGCCGCGAAGCTCAACTTCGACGGCATCACCTACGCCAAGGGCGCCTCCGTGCTCAAGCAGCTGGTGGCGTACGTCGGCCGGGACGCCTTCCTGGAGGGCGCGCGGCGCTACTTCAAGCGGCACGCGTACGGCAACACGCGCCTCGGTGACCTGCTGTCGGTGCTGGAGGAGACCTCCGGGCGCGACATGGCGGCCTGGTCGCGGTCCTGGCTCCAGACGGCCGGCGTCAACTCCCTCACCCCGCAGGTGCTGCTCGACGCCGAGGGCCGGATCGACGAGCTGGCGATCGTGCAGGAGGCGCCCGAGTCGCACCCCGAGCTGCGGCCGCACCGGGTGGCCGTGGGCCTGTACCGGCGCACCGAGGACGGCTCCGTGGAGCGCTACGCGCGCGCGGAGGTCGACGTGCACGGGCCGCGCACGGTCGTGGGCGAGCTGGCGGGCGCCGAGGCCCCCGGGCTGGTGCTGGTCAACGACGACGACCTCACGTACTGCAAGATCCGCTTCGACGAGGCGTCGCTGGCGACGCTGCGCGAGCACCTCGGGGAGCTCACCGACCCCCTCGCGCGGGCGCTGTGCTGGTCGGCGCTGTGGAACCTGACGCGGGACGCGCTGCTGCCCGCGCGGGACTTCGTCGGCCTGGTGCTGCGGTTCGCCGGGCGCGAGTCGGACATCGGCGTGCTGCAGATGCTGCACGCCTGGGCGCGGTCGGCGCTGACGCACTACGCGGCGCCCGGGTGGCGCGCGGAGGGCGGCCGACTGCTCGCCGAGGGCGCGCTGCGCGAGCTGCGGGCCGCAGCGCCCGGCAGCCAGCACCAGCTGACCTGGACGCGCTTCTACGCGTCGGTCGCGGCCGGGCCGGAGGACCTGCGGCTGCTGCGGGGCCTGCTGGAGGGCACCGACACGATCGACGGCCTGGAGGTGGACCAGGAGCTGCGGTGGGCGTTCCTGGAGCCGCTGGCCGCGCACGGGGAGGCGGACGAGAAGGTCCTCGCCGCCGAGCTGGCCCGCGACGACACCGCCTCCGGCAAGCGGCACCAGGTGCGCTGCCTGGCCGCCCGGCCCTCGGAGGCGGTCAAGGCGCAGGCGTGGGCGCAGGTCGTGGAGTCGGACACGCTGTCCAACGCCCTGGTCGAGGCGACGATCGCGGGCTTCGAACAGCCGTCCCAGCGGGAGCTGGTCGCGCCGTACGCGGAGAAGTACTTCGCGGCCATCGACCGGGTGTGGCGGGAGCGGTCCATCCAGATCGGCATGGACGTGGTGCGGGGGCTGTTCCCGGCGCTCCAGGACTCCGAGGACACCCTCGCGGCGACGGACGCCTGGCTGTCGGCGCACGAGGACGCCGCGCCGGCCCTGCGCAGGCTGGTGCTGGAGGCCCGGGACGACCTGGCGCGGACGCTCCGCGGGCAGGCGTGCGACGCGGCGGCGGCCCGCTAGGGCCTGTTGCGAAAGTCCCGTCGTCCGCCCGAAGGGCGGGCCGGGCGGCGTCAGGTGCGGCGAGAGTGCGTGCATGGCGTCGCCCGGCAGGCGGGACTTTCGGCAACAGGCCCTAGGGCCGCAGGATCCGCCGACCGTACGGTCCGCGCGCACGGCCGCGGTGGGGCACCCGATGTTGACGCGGGGCCCCGCCGCGGCCGTTACGGAACGCGGTCGGGCTCAGCCGTAACCTCCCCCGTCCCCCGTCCGGACCAGCCGCTCCCGGCGCTCACCCGGCACCCGGACGCCCGTGCCCACCGGCGCGCTTGTCCGGATCCTTCGACGGGCGTGTAACAGCGGTCGGCGGGCGCGCCGGGCTCGGGAAACTCCCGGGTCATGAGCCACAACGCCCCGCCCTCCCGCCGTCCCCGGACCCGTCTCGCCGGCCTGCGGCGCCGGGTGCTGACCACCGCCCAGCTGCGCACCCACGGCGTCATGCCCGCCGAGACCAACGAGCAGTGCCGCCCCGGCGGCCCCTGGCAGCAGCTCCTGCCGGGGGTGTACCTGCTCCACCCGGGCCCGCCCACCCCGGAGGAGCGGCTGCACGCGGTCCTGCTGTACGCGGGCCGTGCCCGGGAGACCGGCGGGGTGCCGGCGCAGCCCGCCTCCGGCGGCTCACGGACCCCGGCCGACTACACGGACGTGCTGGTGACCGGCCTCGCCGCGCTCGCCCTGCACGGGTTCACCACCGCTCCCCCGCTGCCGTCGCTGGAACGGATCGACGTCCTGGTGCCGCGGCTGCGCCGGCTGCGCTCGACGGGCTGCGCCCGCGTCCTGCGCGTGCCCACGCTGCCCGCTCCGGTGCGCGTCCACCGTTTCCCGGTCGCCCCGGTCCCGCGCGCCCTCGCCGACGCGGTGGCCGAACTCGACGACGCGGCCTCCGTGCGCCGGCTGCTGACCGAAGCGGTCCGCGCGGGCCACTGCGAGGCGGCGGCGGTGGTACGGGAGCTGAACCGGGCCCGGCTGCTGCACCGCCCCCACGTGGTGGACGCCGTCGACTCGCTGCTGGCCGAGGGCAGGGCCATCGCGGAGGACCGCCTCTACCGGATGGTCGAGGAGCACGGCCTGCCGGACCCGGTGTGGAACGTGGACCTGATGCTGCCGGGCGGCCCGCACCTGGGCGGCGTCGACGCGTACTGGCCGGAGCACGCGGTGGCCGTCGAGCTCGACACCCGGGCGCCCCGGCAGCAGGACGAGCCCGACGCCCTGTGGTCGGAGTACGCCCGCAAGCGCGAGCACCTGGAGCGCCTCGGCATCACGGTCGTCCACATCACCCCCAGGAAGCTCCGCGACCACCTCGACCAGCAGGCCATGGTGGTCCGCACCGCCCTCATGGCCTCCACGGACCGCGAACCGGCCCCGTACGTGGTGGTGCTGCCGCACTAGGCGTGGGTCAGGGGCGGTGGCCGTCCGTCGCGTGCCCGGTCGGCGGTCGCTCCCGCCACAGGGTCAGGGCCCCGTCGACCAGGCCCACGCGGTCCAGCGCGGGCACCGTGTCGAGCGGGTGCCAGGCGGCCATGTCGGTGGTGCCGTCCGTCTCGTGGCGGAGCTCGCCGCCGGTGACGCGGGCCTCGTAGACGATCCGCAGGCCGTGGAAGTCGGCGACGGAGCCGAGGCGGCGGGGGTAGTTCCGGGTCATGGAGTCGATGCCCAGGAGGGCGGTCGGCTCGACCGTGTACCCGGTCTCCTCCGTCACCTCGCGGACCACCGTGTCGTAGGGATCCTCGCCGTGGTCCATGCCGCCGCCGGGCAGGGTCCAGCGTCTGCTGCCGTCGCGACCGATCAGACGGGCCAGCAGCAGCCGCCCGTCGCGTACGCATATCGCGTACGCCGCCACCCTCAACTCCTCACGCATGCGCGCAGACCTTACACAGGTGGGCCCCTCCGGGAGGGACCATCGACGGACATGTACACGCATCTGCCGCTATGCACGCCATGACCTATGGCGGAACCACGTCACCACTTTGTTAACGTCGCGATCACCCCCTCCCCAAACGGATGTTCCATGCGTAAGGCTGAGCGGTCGATCACCGCCCATCGTCCTTCACGCACAAGGGATGCCGATGACCCTGACCCCCCAGCGCACCCCCGCACCGGGTGCCAGACGCGTGGCCCGCATAGCCGTGGCCGCGGGACTGGTGGCCGCGCTGTCCGCCGCCGGGCCGATACCCCTGGCCTTCGCCGCGGACGGTCCCGCCGTCACCACGCCCACCGAGGGTGAGCCGAAGTCCGCGCACGACAAGCTCGGTTCGGCCGACGCCGATCTGCTCGCCGAGGCCAAGGCGGACGGCGAGAAGAACATCACCATGATGATCGCCACCGAGCCGGGCAAGACGGACCAGGTGGCCGGGCAGCTGGACGCGGTGGACGGCGGCGCCGTGGGCCGCGCCTACGACGAGCTCGGCTACGTCCGGGCCACCGTCCCCACCAAGAAGGCCGACGCCGCGATCGAGGCGGCCACCAAGCTCTCCTCCGTGCACGGCATCGACCTGCGGCACGAGATCGTGTTGGACGACCCGACGCCGGGCGGGGACACCGCCAAGGGCGCCAAGGTCTCCAAGTCGTCGAAGGCGTACCCGGCGCCCAGCCGGAAGACTCCCGCCGAGAACCCGTACAACCCGTCCTTCGAGACGGGCGCCGTCGACTTCGTGAAGAAGAACCCGAAGGCGGACGGCCGGGGCGTCACCATCGGCGTCCTGGACACCGGTGTCGACCTCGCGCATCCGGCGCTGCAGAAGACCACCACCGGCGAGCGCAAGATCGTCGACTGGGTGACGGCGACCGACCCGATCGTGGACGAGGACGGCACCTGGCGGCAGATGACCGACGCGGTCTCCGGCCCGGTGTTCACCTGGTCCGGCGCCACCTGGAAGGCCCCCGCGGGCGACTACCGCATCCAGCGCTTCGCCGAGTCCGTCACGGCCGGCGGCGACGCCGACGGCGACGTCAACCGTGACGGCGACAAGACCGACAGCTGGGGCATCCTCTACGACGCCGCAGCCGGCACGGTCCGCGTCGACACCAACGGCAACAACGACTTCACCGACGACGCCCCGATGAAGCCGTACAAGGACGGCTACCAGGTCGGGTACTTCGGCACCGACGACCCGTCGACCGAGGTCGCCGAGCGTCAGCCGTTCGTCGTCGAGATCCGCAAGGACGTGCCGACCGACCCGCTGGGCGGCTCCTGGGTCGGCAAGAAGTCCGACTTCGTCAACATCGGCATCATCGAGGGCAGCCACGGCACCCACGTCGCCGGCATCACCGCCGCCAACTCGCTGTTCGGCGGCAAGATGAACGGCGCCGCGCCGGGCGCGCAGGTCGTCTCCTCGCGCGCCTGCATCTTCGGCGCCGGCTGCACCAACGTGGCGCTCACCGAGGGCATGATCGACCTCGTTGTCAACCGCGGCGTGGACATCGTCAACATGTCCATCGGCGGCCTGCCCGCGCTCAACGACGGCAACAACGCGCGCGCCGAGCTCTACACCCGCCTCATCGACACCTACGGCGTCCAGCTGGTGATCTCCGCGGGCAACTCCGGCCCCGGCGCCAACACCATCGGCGACCCGTCCCTCGCGGACAAGGTGATCTCCGTCGGCGCCTCCGTCTCCCGCGAGACCTGGGCCGCCAACTACGGCTCGGAGGTGAAGAAGAAGTACAACATGTTCCCCTTCTCCTCCCGCGGCCCGCGTGAGGACGGCGGCTTCACCCCGACCCTGACCGCGCCCGGCGCCGCGATCAACACGATCCAGACCTGGTCGCCCGGCGCGCCCGTCGCCGAGGCCGGCTACGCGCTGCCCGCCGGTTACGGCATGCTCCAGGGCACCTCGATGGCGTCCCCGCAGGCCGCGGGCGCGATGGCGCTGCTGCTGTCGGCCGCGAAGCAGCAGGACATCGACCTCACCCCGGCGAAGCTGCGCACCGCGGTCACCTCGACCGCCGACCACATCGCCGGCGTCCAGGCGTACGCCGAGGGCGCGGGCGTGCTCAACGTCGTCGACGCGTGGAAGTCGATCCGCAAGGGCGCGACCGCGCACGAGTACACGGTGAAGGCGCCGGTCGACACCGCGATCGACTACGCCCTGGAGACCCCGGGCTTCGGCACCGGCATCCACGACCGCGAGGGCGGTCTGAAGACCGGCAAGCAGAAGACGTACGACGTCACCATCACCCGCACGACGGGCTCCGACCGGCCGGTCCGGCACGAGCTGCACCTCGAGAACAACAGTGGAAAAACGTTTCGCATCGTCGGTGACGACGTGGTCTCGCTCCCGCTGAACAAGCCGGTCACCGTGAAGATCGCCGCCAAGGCGGGCTCCGCCGGTCTGCACAGCGCGATCCTGGAGGTCGACGACCCGCGCACCGAGGGCATCGACAAGCAGGTCCTCAACACGGTGGTCGTCTCCGCGCCGCTGGAGCACACGTTCTCGGCCAAGGGCAAGGTCGAGCGCAACGACCCGGTCTCGTACTACGTGACCGTGCCCGAGGGCGCCAAGACGCTGGAGGTCGCGATCGGCGGCCTGAAGACGGGCAGCCAGACCCGCTTCATCGCCATCCACCCGTACGGCGTCCCGTCCGACCCGACCTCGACGATCAACTGCTACAACAACTACCTCGACGGCAACGGCTGCCGCCCCGACGTGCGGTCGTACGAGAACCCGCAGCCGGGCGTCTGGGAGATCGAGGTCGAGGCGCGCCGTACGTCGCCGCTGCTCGACAACCCCTACGAGCTGGACGTCTCCGTGCTCGGCGCGACCTTCGACCCGGAGCTCGTGACGATCCCCGAGGCCACGGCCGGTGAGCCGACCGCCGCCTCCTGGACGGTCACCAACGACCTCGCCCCGGTCGACGGCAAGCTCGTGGGCGGCGCCCTCGGCTCCTCGAAGACGGACCGGCCGACCATCGCGGACGGCGCCCAGCAGGCCTTCACGGTCCAGGTGCCCGAGGGCTCCGACTCGCTGGACGTGGCCATCGGCAACGTCTCGGACGCGGCCGCCGACCTCGACCTGTACGTGTTCGACGCGCGCGGCGCGGAGGCCGGCCGCTCCGCCGACGGCGACTCGGACGAGTCGGTGTCCGTCGCCGCCCCCGCCGCGGGGACGTACACCGTCGTCGTCCTCGCCTACTCGGCCCCGTCCGGGTCCACCGAGTACGACTACCGCGACGTGTACTTCTCCTCCACGCTCGGCGAGATCGAGGTGGACGGCACGTCGGTGTCGCTCGGCACGGGCGAGTCCGCCACGTTCTCCGGCTCCGTCGTGCCGGTGGCCGAGGCGCCGGCGGGCCGGGAGTTCTTCGGCCGGGTCCAGCTGGTGAACGCGCGCGGTACCGCCGCGGGCACCGGCAGCGTCCTGATCGAGAAGGTCACCCCGTGAACCCCTGACCCGTAGCGGGTCGTACGGATCACGAGTGATCCTCGGGGCGGGCGTCCGGTCGCGGGCGCCCGCCCTTCCCGTTCCCGTCGACGCTCACTCGCAGGCGGCGGACTCCGACTCCGGCAGCGCCGCCAGGATCCGGGCGCGTTCGGCGGCGACGGCCTCCTCGCCCACCGCCCACAGGTCGGGCGCGGCCGCCATCTCCGGGATGCCGATCAGGACGTGCTCGCCCTCGGTCGGGCGGGGAGCGGCGTCCGGCTCCAGGGGGAAGACGAGCTCGTCGGCGCCCGCCTCCGGCTTGTAGTGGCGTGTGACGTCCAGGGTGACCCTGTCCCGCCCGGTCCCGGGCACCGGCTCGACGTGCACGACGGTGCCCTCGACGACGGTCCGGGCGCAGGCCAGGTAACCGGCGGCGCTCCCCGTCCCCTTCGCGCCCTCGTCGTTCCCGCCCCGCTCCACGCTGCTCACCGCACTGTCGGAGGCGCTGCTCCCGGCCTTCCCCTGCTGCACGAACAGCCAGCCCGTGCCGACGACCGCGGTGGCGGCCGCCGCGGCGGCGAGGGTGCGCAGAGCGAGCACGCGCGGGCGCGCGCGGCGCCGC
>NZ_JAVRHI010000539.1:0-8716 GCF_034105845.1 Streptomyces sp. CRN 30
CGGCTGCACGAGCGGCGCGGCACGGGTGGCGCGGCGGCTTTCCTGGCCGCGCTGCCCGAGTTCCTCCTCGCCTCCGTGCTGGCCGCCGTCGTCGGCGTGCAGCTCGGCTGGCTGCCCGCCCTCGGCTGGTACGGCCCCCAGTGGACGGTGCTGCCCGCGCTCGCCCTCGGAGTGCCCGCGGGCGCGCTCCTCGGCCGCCTGCTCGACGACATGCTGCCCGCCGCCTTCGCCGAGGACTGGGCGCTGGCCGCCGCCGCGCGCGGCCTGTCCGGGCGCACCGTCGCCCGCATGGCGGTGCGCCGCTGCGTGCCCGGACTGCTGCCCAACATCGGCCTGTTCGTGACGGGGCTCACCGGTGGCGCGGTCGCCGTGGAACAGATCTTCGACATCCCCGGGCTCGGCCGCACCACCCTCCAGGCCGCCGTCGCCCAGGACCTGCCCGTCCTCCAGGCCGGTACCCTCGCCCTGGTCCTGCTGGCCGCCCTCGCCGGTACCCTCGCCCGGTTCGCCGGCCGCCTGCTCATCGGCCCGGCGCTGCGCGACAGCGCCCTGCCGTCGCTGCACCGGCCGACCCCGCCCGCGCCCCGGACCGCGCCCCTGCTGTACGGGGCCGTCCTGCTCGCCGTCGTCGCGTCCGGCCTCACCCGCGACCCCCTCGCCGTGGAGACCGGCGCCCGGCTCCAGGCACCGTCCGCCGCGCACCCGTTCGGCACCGACGCGCTCGGCCGTGACGTCCTGGCCCGCATCGGGCACGGTGCGTCCGGCACGCTCTCCCTGGCCCTGGCGATCAGCGCGGCCGCCCTCCTCGCCGGCGTCCTGCTGGGCCTGCTGCCCCGGCTCTCCGAACCGCTGGCCGACACCGTCAACGCCGTACCGCCCGTCCTCGCGGGCCTGCTGGTGGCCGGGATCGCCGGCAGCGGCGCGGCGACCCCCGCGCTCGCGGTCGCCGCCGTCGCCTGGGTGCCCCTCGCCGCGCACACCTCCGCCCTGCTCACCCAGGAACGCGCGGCCACCCACATCGCGGCCACCAAGGGCTTCGGCGCGGGACGCGCCTACCTGCTCCGCCACGAGCTGCTGCCCGCCGTCGTGCCCCCGGTCGCCCGCCACGCCCTGCTCCGGCTGCCCTCCGTCGCGCTCGCCCTGACCACCCTCGGCTTCCTCGGCCTCGGTACCCAGCCGCCGGACCCCGAGTGGGGCCTCCTCCTGTCCGAGAACCAGCCGTACGTGGAACGCGCCCCCTGGGCCGTGCTCGCCCCCGCCGCCGCTCTGGCCCTGCTCGGGATGGTGGCGGTCACGGCGGCGGGCGGGGTACGGCTGCCCCGCAAGAGAACCCGGTAAGAAGAGAACCCGGTAAGTAGAAGACCGCATGACAGCACCGTCCGCCGCCGCCTCCCGCCGCCGTACCTGGGCGCACCTCGACCCGCTGCTGCGGCTGCTGATCCTCACCCAGCTCGCCTTCAACGTCGGCTTCTTCGCCGTCCTGCCCTTCCTCTCCGAGCACCTCGGCGGCTCGCTGGGCCTCGCGGGCTGGCTGGTCGGGCTCGTGCTGGGCCTGCGCACCTTCAGCCAGCAGGGCCTGTTCGTGGTGGGCGGGGCGCTGGCCGACCGGTACGGCGTACGGCCCGTGGTGCTCACCGGCTGCGTCCTGCGCATCGCCGGGTTCGGCTGGCTCGGGTACGCGCACGACACCTGGCAGATCATCGCCGCCGTCGTGCTGATCGGTTTCGCCGCCGCCCTGTTCTCCCCGGCCGTGGAGTCCGAGGTCGCCCGGCAGGCCGTGGCCCGGGAGGAGGCGGGCGGCGGCCCCCGGACGAGCGTGCTGGCCCTGTTCACCGTGGCCGGACAGGCCGGTGCCTTCGTCGGCCCGCTCATCGGCGCGCTGCTCCTGGCGGTGGACTTCCGCACCGTGTGCCTGGTGGGCGCCGGCGTCTTCGTCCTCGTGCTCGCCGGGCACGCGCGGCTGCTGCCGCAGCACATCCCCGGGCGGGCGCGCGTGACGGTCAAGGGCGGCCTGGGCCCGCTCCTGCGCAACGGCCGCTTCCTCGCCCTGTGCGGCGCGTACGGCGCCTACCTGCTGGCGTACAACCAGCTGTACCAGCTCCTCCCGGACGAGGTGGAGCGCGCGGCGGGCTCCCAGGCGCCGCTCGCCTGGCTGTTCGCGCTCTCCTCGCTGCTCGTGGTGACCACCCAGCTGCCGGTGACCCGGTGGGTGGCGGACCGGCTGGACCTGCGCCGCTCCATGACGGGCGGACTGCTGCTGATCGCCGCCGGGTTCGCGGTCGTGGCACTGGCCCGGCCCGCCGGGTGGACGGGCACCGCCGGGCTGCTCCCCGCGGCGGGCTTCGTCGTGCTGCTCACCCTCGGCCAGATGCTCGTCGCGCCCGCCGCCCGCGCGTGGGTGCCCGACCTGGCCCCGGAGGGACGGCTCGGGCTCTACACGGGCGCGATGTCCTCCGTCTCCGGACTGATCGTCCTGGTGGGCAGCGCGGCCACGGGCTCCCTGCTCGACAGCGGGCTGCCGCCCGCCGTGCCGTGGCTGGCCCTCGCGGCGGTCCCGGTGCTGGCGCTGGTGCTGCTGCCCCGGAGGGCCGTGCCGCAGGCCGGCTGACGCGCCACGGTGCCGCTCCGTGCCGTCCCCATCCCCACCGGCCGTCGACGGTGGGGAGTCGAGTGATTCCGCCCGCCGTTGAACACCCCACGCGGCACGTGCGTATGAACCGGCATCCAGGCGCCCCCCCAGTCATCTGTCGGACGGCGGCCCCGGCCGTCCGACCCCAGGAGGTTCGAAGTTGAGTCACAAACGCACACCCAAGCGCAAGGCGGTCATAGCGGCCGGAAGCGTGGCGGCGCTCGGAGCGGCGGCTTTCCTGCTGCCGAACGCCATGGCGGGCCAGACGGACGACGACAACGGGGCCACTCCCAGGACGTTCACGGCGGCCGACGTCCCGGACCTCGTCGCACAGCTCGCCCCCAGGCTCGGTGACGCGTTCGCCGGGTCGTACTACGAGGCATCCGGGCAGCGGATCGTCGTCAACGTGGTCGGCGACGACAGCGACGTCATCGACGAGGTGGAGAAGGCAGGCGCCGTCCCCCATCAGGTGCGCAACAGCACCGCCGCGCTGGACTCCGCCGCCACGACGCTGCGCACCGACGCGACGATCCCGGGCACCGCCTGGTCCGTCGACCCGAAGACCAACGAGATCCGGGTCACCGCCGACTCCACCGTCACCGGTGACGCCTGGAACAGACTGGAGTCGACGGTTGCCTCGCTCGGCGAGGGCGTCGCGACCGTGAAGAGGTCGGCCGGCACCTTCAAGACGTTCGCCGAGGGCGGTGACGCCATCTTCGGTGGCGGTGCCCGCTGTTCGCTGGGCTTCAACGTGACGGACGCCCAGGGCGCCCCGGCATTCCTGACCGCGGGTCACTGCGGGGTCGCGGCCGCTCAGTGGTCGGAGGAGCAGAACGGTGCCCCCGTCGGCACCGTCGACCAGGCCGTCTTCCCGGGCGCGGGCGACTTCGCGCTCGTCACGTACGACGACCCGGCGACCCGGGCGGCCAGTGCCGTCGACACCGGCGACGGGCAGCTCGTGGAGATCGCCCAGGCCGCGGAGGCCGTCATCGGCCAGCCGGTGATCCGCATGGGCAGCACCACGGGGCTCAGCGACGGCCAGGTCCTCGGCCTGAACGCCACCGTCAACTACCCGGAGGGCACCGTCACCGGGCTCATCCAGACCGATGTCTGCGCCGAGCCGGGCGACAGCGGCGGCTCCCTGTTCACCGCGGACGGCGGCGCCATCGGTCTGACCTCGGGCGGCAGCGGTGACTGCACCGTCGGCGGAGAGACGTTCTTCCAGCCGGTCACCACCGCCCTGGAGGCGGTCGGCGCGACCCTCGGCGCGGGCGACGCGGCGGGCGGTGGCGAGGAGGCCGGCGGCGGGGACGCGGGTGTCGGTGACGGAGCCGGGGCGGGCGACGAGGCCGGCGCCGGCGACCAGGCCGGTGAAGGCATCGGCGGCGGCGACGGCGTCGGCGGCGGTGTCGATGACGGCATGGACAACGGCATGGGTGACGGCACGGGTGACGGCGTGGACGACGGTGCGAACGACGGCATGAACACCGGCGGCCACTGAGCCGTCCGGTCACCGTGCCCACGAGCCGCCGTCCCGGCTGCGACCGAGCGGTCCCGGCCGGACGGTGACGGTGGTCCGGCCCTCCGGCGGAAGGGCCGGACCACTCCCCGGCATCCCGCATCCCGGCACGGGGATCACGCCACGGAGATCCCCGTCACGGATGGCACCCTGGAGACGTGCGCCTCCTCCTCGTTGCCGACACCCATCTCCCCAAGCGGGCCAAGGCCCTGCCCGAGCAGCTCCTCGACGAGCTCCCGCGCGCCGACGTGGTCGTCCACGCCGGCGACTGGGTGGACACCGCCACGCTCGACCTGCTGGAGGACCGTTCCCGCCGCCTGATCGGTGTGTACGGCAACAACGACGGCCCCGGCCTGCGCGCCCGGCTCCCCGAGGTGGCGTACGCCGAGCTCGACGGCCTGCGCCTCGGCGTCGTCCACGAGACGGGAGCCGCCCAGGGCCGCGAGCGCCGGTGCGCCGCGCGCTTCCCCGACCTGGACGTCCTGGTCTTCGGGCACAGCCACATCCCCTGGGACACCACCGCCGACACCGGGCTGCGGCTGCTGAACCCCGGCTCGCCCACCGACCGCCGCCGCCAGCCGTACTGCACGTACATGACGGCGCGGGTGGCGGACGGCGGGCTCGACGAGGTGACGCTGCACCGGCTGCCCCGCCGTACCTGAACGGCACCGGGCGACCGCTCACGCCCAGGCGGTCACCGGCACGAAGGAGCT
The DNA here is from genome assembly GCF_034105845.1 of Streptomyces sp. CRN 30. Classification (NCBI taxonomy): domain Bacteria; kingdom Bacillati; phylum Actinomycetota; class Actinomycetes; order Kitasatosporales; family Streptomycetaceae; genus Streptomyces; species Streptomyces sp. CRN 30. The sequence continues at coordinate 4,862 of NZ_JAVRHI010000539.1, forward strand.
GTCCTGCCGGAACAGCTCCGTGCCGTCCGACGGCTCGACGCGCACCTGGTAGCCGTAGTGCCGCAGGTAGTGGCCCGGGTAGTTGTACGACTCGAAGCGCAGGGCACCCGAGGCCGTCCCCGTACGGGCGACGAACGTGGCGTCCTGCGCGAACACCGACGAGCCGTCGTGTCCGTCGAAACGGGCCCGGAAGTCCCAGTGCCGCAGGTAGGCGCCCGACGCGTCGCGGAACGAGAAGGCGCTCCCGTCGGCGAGCCCCGGCACCACGGTGAACGTGGCCGCCTGCTTCTGCGCGGCCGTGGAGGCGGACGTCACCACCGGCAGGTCGAGCAGGGACGACTGCTGCTGCCAGTGGCGGGTGGTGTAGTTGGCCGACCGGAAGGAGCGGGTGACCCCGGTCGGCAGGCTCGGGCCGCCGGAGACGGTCTCCTTGACGACCGTGAAGTGCCGCGCCGTCCCCGAGATGCCGGGCAGCCTCCTGGGCGCGGTCCAGGTGGCGAAGGTGTCGCGGCTGTCGCTGTAGTAGTAGGCGCCGTCACCGTAGCCGTCGAAGAACATCCGCCAGGCGCCGTTGTCGAGCCGCACCAGCGCCGGCCCTTCGCGGGTGCCGCCCCAGCCCGCCCAGTTCCCGGTCCGGTGGATCGTGTACGGGCCGGTCAGGCCGGAGGCCGTGGCGTACTCGATGTACTTGGTCGTCTCGTTCTTCGGGAACGCGTGGTAGGTGGAGCCGAGCCGCACGACGAACGTGTCGATGTGGTTCGCCCCGATGCCCGCCAGGGCGACCGGCGAACTCCAGCCGGTGAGCGCGGAGTCGGTGGCCCGCAGCCGGTACGGGGTGAAGATCCACTCGTTGTCCGTGGTCGAGCACGACACGATGACGTTGACGCTGCCGTCTGCGTCCACGAACCACTCCGGCGCCCACGCGCGCGCGAGGTCGGCGATCGGCACCGTGTGGTCGTACAGGAACGTCCAGGCGACCCGGTCGGCGCTGCGCGCGAAGCCGATCGTCGTGCTCGGGTCCTGCCAGGTGCGTGTGGTGTAGGTGAGGTAGTAGTAGCCGTCGGTGTGCCTGAGGATGCTCGCGTCCCGGATGCGGCCGCTCGGCGGGGTGTACGCGGAGGCCCGCACCAGCCGGAAGTCGGTGGCGTCGTCGGACTGGTAGACGTTGACGGTGCCGTCGTCGCTGTTGAGGAACGGCAGGATCGTGTAGCGGGTGGCGGACCCGTTCGGCGGCGCGGCCGCGGCGGCGGTACCCGTCGGGCCGGTCGCGTCGGGCGGGCCGCCGAGGACGAGCGCCGACGCGGGCAGCACGGCGGCCGCGGCCCGCAGCAGGGTCCGGCGGGAGGGGGTGGCGGGACGCTCCGGGGTTCTCATCTGCGGCTCTCCTCCGGTCACTGGGCGTAGAAGGTCGCGTCGGCCCGGTCCGTCGCCGTGCTCGGGGCCTGTACGTACAGCAGCTGGTCGTAGTGCCGGACGTAGCGGCCCGCGTAGTTGGACGACTCGTAGGAGATCCCGGCGGCGTCCGCGAGGCCGGGACGGGCGAAGAAGGAGGCGTCGCCCCGGAACCGCGCCGTCCCGTCGTTCCGCTCCACCCACACCTCGAAGTTCCTGTGCCGCAGGAAGTAGCCGGGGAAGTTGGCCGACTCCAGCGACACGGTGCCGCCGCCGGCGAGCCCGGTGACCGTGCGGAACTGCGAGTCGGCGAGCGGGGCCACGTCTCCCTCGATGCGCGCGCGGTACTCCCAGTGGCGGACGAAACGGTCGGGGTGGTTGTACGAGGACAGCCGCTGCGGGGTGACCCCGTCGGCGACCGGGATGCCGAAGTCGGGCGTGCCGTCGGACCTCCAGTACAGCTTCTGCACGCGGGTACGGCGGTTGGGGTCGTTGAGCGGATCGCCGCTGATGTCCCGGTAGCCGCGGTCGTGGTAGACGAGGAGGTCGGACTTCCCGTCCTCGGAGACCGTGAACGAGTTGTGGCCGGGCCCGTACTGGGAGGTCGCGTCGTTGCTGCGGAAGACCGGGTTCGGCGTCTTGGTCCAGGACGCGGCGTTCAGCAGGTTCGCGGAGGCGGACGCCGTCAGCAGGCCCACGCAGTAGTTGGCGTCGGTGGCGCTCGCCGAGAAGGTCAGGAAGACCTTGCCGCCCCGCTGGATCACCGCCGGTCCCTCGTTGACCCGGTGGCCCACCGTCTCCCACGCGGCGGTGGGCGTGCTGATCCTGACCGGGGTACCGGTGATGGTCCACGGGTTGGACATCCGCGCCAGGTACAGACTGGTGCCGCTGCCGATGGCCGGGTCGTTCTGCGCCCAGCTCAGGTAGCGCACCCCGTTCACCACGAACGTCGTCGCGTCCAGCGAGAACGTGTCGAGCGGCAGCGCGATCCGGCCCCGCTCCGTCCAGGTGCCGGTCAGGGGATTCGCGGCGCTCGTCTCCAGCACGTACGGGCGGATCGCCCAGACGTCGTCGGTCCGGCCCGCGGCGAAGTACACGTACCACTTGCCGTCGATGAAGTGGATCTCCGGCGCCCAGATGTGGGCGCCCATCTCCCCGCTGGTGTGCCGGGTCCAGATGGTCCGCTCGGCGGCCGTGGCGAGCCCCTGGACCGTGGTGGCCCGGCGCAGCACTATCCGGTCGTAGGCGGGCACCGTCGCCGTGAAGTAGTAGGAGCCGTCGGTGTGCTTCCAGATGTGCGGGTCGGCCCGCTGCTCGGCGAGCGAGTTGGTGTACGACACGCCGGGTGACGCGGGTACGGCGGCGCGGGCGGTGCCGGCGAGGGCGCCGGTGACGCCGGCGGCCGCCGAGCCGGCGGCCAGGCCGAGGACCGTCCGGCGGGTGAATGCGGGTCTCACGGGCTGCTCCCTTGGACGAGGGGACCGCTGGAAGAGGTGGCCGGTAGCTGACGTGACCGGTATGTCGAACAAAGTTCGCAGGTTCGGCCAGAAGATAGGAGCTGCGCCCCGTCGCGTCAACGCTTCTGTCACACGGGTTCCACCCCGGGCGAGCCGCCCGCAACAGGGCCGTGCACACGACAAGATGGACCGACGGCCGCACCGGTGGCCGGTCACGAGAGGGGGACGCGTGGCGGGCAGGCTCACACCGCCGACCGGACGGTACGGGGGCAGGAGCGCCGAGGAGCGCCAGGCGGACCGGCGCCGCCGGTTCCTCGACGCCGCGCTGCAACTTTTCGGCGCCGGTCCCGGATTCCGGGGGACGACCGTGGCGGGCCTGAGCGAGGCCGCGGGCCTGTCCACCCGGCAGTTCTACGAGGAGTTCCGCACCCTGGAGGACGTCCTCGCCGCCCTGTACCTCACGGTCGACGGCCGGGCGGAGCGGTCCGCGCTGGCCTCGCTGGCCGCCCTCGAGGGGCGGCCGGTCGCCGAGCGCGCCGCGGCGGCCTGCCACGCGTACGCCGCGCACGTCACCGGTGATCCGCGGCGGCTGCGGATCACCTCCATCGAGGTCGTCGGCGCCGGTCCGCGCCTGGAGCGGCAGCGGCTGGCACGCCGCGCCCGCTGGACCGACCTGGTCTGCGCGGAGGCCGCCGCGGCCGCCGAACGGGGCGAGGCGGCCCGCCGCGACCACCGGCTCGCCGCCACCGCCTTCGTCGGCGGCGTCAACGGCCTGCTGCACGACTGGCAGTCGGGCCGCCTCGACGCCGGTCTCGACGACGTGGTCGAGGAGTTGGTGCGGCTCCTGCTCGGCATCCTGCGACCGCCGGACTGGCGCGGCGGGACGTGACGCGGGCCGCCCTCAGCCCGCGACGCGCTCCAGCGCGCCGAGGACCGGCGCCACCCCGTCCTCGGCGCCCAGGCGTGCGGCCAGCCGGTGGGCGTGCCGGCCGTGGGAGGCGTCGCC